>CAJMLQ010000169.1 GCA_905214265.1 uncultured bacterium | reverse complement strand
CACGTCGCCCCGAACGATCCGCTGGGCCAGCCCTTCGGCAATGGCGGTTTTGCCGACGCCGGGCTCGCCGATGAGGCAGGGATTATTTTTCGTCTTACGGGAAAGGATGCGGATGACATTCCGAATTTCCGCGTCCCGGCCGATGACCGGGTCCAGCTTGTTCTGCCGGGCCTCCTCTACCAGATCGTGACCGTATTTTTTCAGAACGTCGTAGGTCGACTCCGGGCTGTCAGAAGTGACGCGGGTGTTGCCGCGGACGCCCTGCAGTGCCTGCAGGAAAGCATCCTTTTTCAGGCCGAAAGCGTTGAAGGTGCTTTTCAGCTCACCGGAGGCGTTGTCCAGGATTGAAAGGAAGATGTGCTCCACGGAGACATATTCGTCCTGCATTTTTTCCGCCAGCTTTTCGGCGGCGGTGAGGATCTTGTCCACCTCCTGGGAAACGTAGACCTTGTCCGGCTCCCGGCCGGGGCCGGTCACTTTGGGGAGCTTTTCCACCGTGCCTTTCAGCGATTGCAGCAGGGCGTCGGCGTCAATGTTCATCTTAGAGAGAAGCTGCGGAATCAGTCCATCGGGCTGTGCAATGAGGACGCAGGCCAGATGAGGCGTTTCAATTTGCAGGTTGCTGTATTCAATGGCCAGATTCTGCGCGGCTTTGATGGCTTCTAAGGATTTTTGCGTACATTTTTGCATATCCATAAATCAAATCCCTCCATTCGAGTGGATATAAGAACGAATTAGCACTCTTCATCATCGAGTGCTAATATTATTTTATAGCATCCATTTTTACTTGTCAAGATGATAGATTTCACAAACATATAATAATAAAAACGAAAAAATTAGACAATAAAACAAATTCGGCAGCCGTAGGGAATTTTTGTCGGCTGCCGAAGTCCTTAGTAGTTTAATCGGTAAAAATTGGTATCCGAGGAGAAGTTTACAAAATTGTAAAGAAATAATATATCTGTAAAGTCATTCGCCCTTACAAGATCAGTCATGCCCTTGGGGAAGGAACGCAGGTCTACGATCCAGATCTCATCGTAATTATAGGTGAGAAAGGGCGCGAAACAGTTCGCGTAGGAGTCTTTTATGAGGAGGAGCCGGGTGGTTTCGGAGGAAGCGTCAAGATTTTCCTGTCCCTTTAGGATGGTGACGCCGTGATTGCCCCAGAGGAAAGCCCCATACTTGTCCCGGCTGGCCAAAGCCAGTTCGTCCAAATAGTTCTCTTTGCCTTCGCCGTCCACTGTCACGGACTCCATGGGAATGTCGTACCAAGCAAGGGTATCCGGAGAAATGGTGGTATTTTTGCACTTGTTGAAGTAGGTTCCGTAAAAATCCGAAACCAGATGCACGCCCAGTTTCGACAGGTCCACGGGAGTCAGGTCCTTTGCGGCGCAGTAGGCCAGATAAGCCAGATATGCGCCGTTTGTAGTCCAATGGTGGTCAGTGCGGTAATAAATTTCGCCATCTTTGCCGGCGGTGAGGACTGGGTAGAGATCCAGAGTTTCGACTTTATCCGAATACTTTTGGTATATTTCATCAACAATTTCCTTTTGGTTGACCTGTTTCAAGCCGATCGGCAGCTTTTCCGGGTAGATCTCATAGGCGCTGGGGATGATGGTCAGGGTCGCGCCGGGGTTGGCGTCCAGAAAGGTGGAGAGAAAGTCCAGATTTTTTTCCAGCTGTGCGGCGGAATAGGAAGGGTACTTTTCGAACATCTGCCCGCCGCTTCCATAGACAATCCCATTGTTTTCTACCTTGAGCAGAGCGGATTCCGCATGGGACTTCAGGCTGATCCAGTTGTTGCGGAGGATGAACTGGTCGTTGAGATAGGACTCATAGTTTTGAGCGAAGCTGCCGTCAAAGACGGTCTGGACGGTGGGTTTTGGCAGCTGCTTCAAATAACGGTTTTCAAAATCCGAAAAAACGGCGACGGGCTTCAGCAGATCCGCTGCGGCAAATCCCGCCAGAAACAGTCCGAAGAGCCAGACGGCAGGATACCGGAAAAGGGTTTTCAGCTTGGACATGGGCACACTCCTTTCGCCGGGTCAGAACCGGAAATAGAGGAAGGGATTGTAGGTGGCGTCCACCAGATAGGCCACGGACAGCACCAGCACCACGCCCAGCAGCGCGGCGGTGAGCCACTTTTTCCCGGCAAGGCATTTCTGGTAGAGATTCCGCAGCACTGGCGTGGAGAAAAAGCCACATAGCAGCAGGACCACGCCGTAATTCCGCAGATAGTAGAGCCAGTCCAGCCCGCCGGTAAAGGAGAACATCCGCCCGAAGTAGGCACCCAGCGCGGAAAAATCGGTGATGGCGAAGAGCGTCCAGCTTAGCAGCAGCAGGAAAATGACGTAGATGTGGGAAAGCGTCCGATGCTTCTCCAGATGAGGCAGCAGAAAGCTTTTTTCGATAACCAGCACCACAAAGAAGAAGAGTCCCCACAGGACAAAATTCCAGCTGGCTCCATGCCAGAAGCCGGTACAGGCCCAGACGACAAAAAGGTTGAAGTACATCCGCAGCGGTTTGACCCGGCTCCCTCCCAAGGGAAAGTAGATATATTCCCGGAACCAGGAACTGAGGGTCATGTGCCAGCGCCGCCAGAAGTCGGTAATGCTGCGGGAAATATACGGATAGTTGAAATTTTGTGGGAAATCAAAGCCCAGCAATTTGCCGAGACCGATGGCCATGAGGGAATAGCCGGAAAAATCAAAGTAGATCTGAAAGGAGAAAGCCACTGCTCCCAGCCAGGCGGCGGGCGAGGAGATCCCCCCAGCGCCAAGTGCCTCCACCTCATTCCAGAGGGCGCCGATGTTGTTGGCCAGCAGTACCTTGCTGCCTAGGCCCATGATGAAAAGCCTTACGCCCTCTTCGATCTGTGGGAGGCTGAGCCGTCGGTCCTTCAGTTCCCGGGAGATGTCGGAATATTTGACAATGGGCCCGGCGATGAGCTGGGGGAAGAGGACGACAAAGGCCCCGAAGGTGATGATGTTGTCCTCCGCCTCCACCTTGCCGCGGTAGACGTCGATGGTGTAGCTCATGGTTTGAAAGGTGTAAAAACTGATCCCCAGGGGCAACGTCAGGCCGGTATGGGGAAGGGAAAGGTTGAACAGGGCGTTGAGGTTGTCCGCGAAAAAGTCGGCGTATTTGAAGAACAGCAGCATCCCGATATTGACGCACATGGATGCGGTGAGGAACAGCCGCCTCCAGGCGGTCCGGCTGCCCAGACGTTTGATTCCCTGGCCGCAGGTGTAGTCGACTAAGATCGAAACCACCATGATCCAGATATATTTTGGTTCTCCCCAGGCGTAAAAAAACAGGCTGAGGATCAGGAGCGTCAGGTTTTTAAGTTTTTGGGGGGAGAGGTAATAGAGAAGAAACGCCGCCGGCATAAATCGGAACAGGAACAGCAGGCTGCTGAAAACCAAATCGATCCCTCGCTTTCTCGGATACCATTAGGATATCCGTTTTGCCGGAAAATCCGGGAGAGCGGGAAAAATTCCCACAGGAAGGAAACAAAGCAAAAGGCGTAAGTAGCTCTTACGCCTCTGCTTCCGCCCAGATAGGTTTGCGGGGTGCCGCGCGACCTATAGGCCTGTCACGGCTTTTCAGCGGATTCGGATTTATTTCCCGGCATCCACAGTTTTATTGAAGGTGTCCTCGGCCAGCTGCACATCGGAAGTGAAATCCGGCGCTTCGTCAGAGCCAATGTCCATAATGCCGACCATGATGAGGGCGGCGAAGTTGCCGTTTTCCACTACTTTGGCGGCGGCAGTACGTTCTGCGTTGCCCATGACGGCATACCACTCAAACTGGGCGGTCTGATCATCTTTGGCTTTCTCCAAGGCCGCTTTGACGTCCTCCATCTTGCCTTCTTTGACTTTGACGACGAGCAGCATGTCGCAGTTGGTCATCATGCCAGCCATTTCGCCTTTATAATCTTCTACCATATCGGTTGTAATGCCGAACTTGTCGTTCAGGGTCGTCTCGTCCACTTCCATGGGCGCGTTGGGGATGACCATTCCCGCGTCGGGATATTTTTCGGCAAAGGCCGCGTTGATCGCGTCGTACACCTCTTCGGAGGTGGCGCTGCTGATAGTATTCTGTGCCTCGCTGGAGACGGAGGAAGGAGAGCCGGAGTTTCCGTTTTTCTCGCCGCAGGATACCATAACGGCGGAAGCCATCAGAGCGGCCAGCAATACTGCAAGAATTTTTTTCATGAAATAGTTCCTTTCTGATTTGTACTTTGAAATTGTTTAGTCGAAATCACAGCATTCATGATACGACTGTAGTATAAGTGTTTTGAGGAGAATTATTTGGTGCGAGAAAAAATGTAAAAAAAATATGAATTCATTCGACAAAAAAGACTTTCTTTGCCAAAGGCCAAAGGAAATTGGCCCATCGCGGACATGCTGACATGTGATGATGCAGTTCACCGTGTACGGAAGATCGTTCTTCTCCGTAAAAAACAGGCTGGGTATAAAATCGATGATCCCCATGATGGCAGCCACAGCTATGGCAATGGAGGGCATCTATCTTTTTTTCCAATTGTCTTTCATGGATCAAATCCTTCTTAAAAATGATTCTTGGAATGCTCTATGTGATAGCATTGGTAGATATTTTTCCTAGATTCCCATTTGTGTAGATACCGAAAGCAAAATGTGAAATTTTTCTTGACAAATGCAGTGGGTTCTGTTATGATAGGAGTAACATTTTAGCACTTTAAAGTTAATGTGCTTTAAAGCAAATACAAAAATAGCGGAGGGACATGCGATGATTGTAAAAATAGTCATGCTCATTGTCTTTTTTGGGGTAATGGTCAGCGTTGGCATCTACTCCAGAAGACATGCCACAAGCGTATCGGGGTTTGTTTTGGGCGGCCGGTCGGTGGGGCCGTGGCTGACGGCCTTCGCCTATGGGACCTCCTATTTTTCTGCGGTGGTTTTTGTCGGGTATGCCGGACAGTTTGGTTGGAAGTATGGAATGGCGTCCACCTGGATTGGGCTGGGCAACGCGATTATCGGGAGCCTGTTGGCTTGGGTTGTGCTGGGACGGCGCACTCGGATCATGACGCAGCACCTGTCCTCTTCCACAATGCCGGAATTTTTCGGTCAGCGGTTTGACATAAGT
This sequence comes from uncultured bacterium, assembly GCA_905214265.1. Lineage (GTDB taxonomy): Bacteria > Bacillota > Clostridia > Oscillospirales > Ruminococcaceae > Merdivicinus. Next base: position 50 of record CAJMLQ010000169.1, on the reverse strand, counting down.
AAAAGCCAATAAAGATACCACAGAGAAAAAAAGTTTATTCATGCTTATCT
>CAJMLQ010000168.1 GCA_905214265.1 uncultured bacterium | reverse complement strand
TAATACAAAGCAATACAAATGTCAATACCGAAAATAAGACAAAAAAATTGTGCATTTCTTACAAGGAACGAAACGAAATGTGGCGGACTTCCTATATAAATATGGGGGTGCTGGAAAACGGCCCTGCACAGACGCAAGGGAGAAAAAATTTGTTTTTCCTCTTTACGCACGGATAAAACTTATATATAATAAGTTTGTATTGTAACATATTTGCGGGGCACGCAAAAGAGCAAATTGAAAATAAACCGTATTTCGTGATAAAAATAAGAACAGGAGAATATACCATGAGTTTGGATAATACAATTTCAACGCCGCTGTTTCAACAGCTCGCCGAAACACTGCGTGCGGCTATTGATGCGGGCGAGTATCCCCCGGGCAGCCGTCTGCCAACGGAAAATGAACTCTGCGAGCGCTATTCGGTCAGCCGCGTCACGGTGCGTAAAGCACTGGATGAGCTGTCTCAAGGAGAATTTCTGGTGCGCAAGCCCGGCAAGGGCACGTTTGTTACGGAAAAGAAGATCCAGCGAAAGCTGGATGGCGTGCTGAGCTACACCAATATGTGTTATATGATGGGATACCAGCCCGGCGCAAAGACGATCAGGATCACACTGGAACAGCCCACGGAGGAAGAACGGGGGCAGCTTGGGCTAAAAAAGGACGAACAGACGCTGGTTGTGGAGCGTCTGCGCCTTGCGGACGGCAGACCGATGATGTTGGAGACCAGCAAATTTCCGGAGAGTTTTTTCTTTCTGTTCAATGCAGATCTGACCAATACCTCTCTGTATGAGACGATCCGAAAGGAAACAGGCATCGTATTCACACGCTCAGATAAAGTCCTTGAGATCGTGTTTGCGAACCATCAGGAGGCCAAGTATCTGGGTGTGGTAAAGGGCTACCCGTTGCTGTCCATCAAGAGCGTGGTGCACGATCAGAGCGGGGAACACTGCTATCTGGGCCGTCAGCTCTGCATCGCGGATAAGTTTAAGCTCATGGTCTGAGCTGTCAAAGATGAGTACAACAAAAAGACGTACCTGTGTATAAAAATAAAAAGGGAGCGTCCCTGAAGCAGAATTTCAGGGGCGCTCTCTTTTTGTATTATAGAAGTAAGAGACAAAACGGGAGCAAATGAGGGCAGAAGGATACAATAATTTGGTGGTGATTCACAAAACAAGGGCACGTTGATAGGAGGTTTTGACGAAAATGCCGGAATGCTGTTGACAAGGAGATGCTTGCATTATATTATTGCATCATAATACAAAGCATAACATTTCGATGCCTAATACAAAGACAAATCGGGATGGATTGCTTGTAACAGAGAATGTGCGCATCTTTCTGATGAAAACTGACGGAAACGGGCCCGGGGCGGCAGGCAAAGAAAGCGTCATGAACTTGCTGGGTATGCGGTCGCTGGGAAAAATCAAAGAAAAAGGAGAAAAAATCATGTTCTGGATTGAGCTTGTCATCATGCTCCTTCTCATCTTCTGGGGCGTTCGCAAGGGAGGAGTTTTCCTTACGCTTGCCGGTGCGGTCGGCGCGTTTGTCTTTACATTTATCTTTAAGTCACCCATGTCGGATCCCCCGCTCACGGTTTTGCGAATTATTCTGGCCGTGGTTATTGCGGGTGGCGCGATGCAGGCTGCGGGTGGTATTGAGTACCTGGTGGCTCTTGCGGAGAAGATCTTGAGAAAACATCCTAGATCAATCACCATTCTGGCGCCCATGATCAGCTGGCTGTTTGTTTTCTGCTGCGGAACCGGCCACATTCTGTGGAGCCTGCTGCCCATCATCAACGAAATTGCCATCGAGAACGGCGTCCGTCCCGAGCGGCCGATTGCCGCTTCTGTGGTTTCCAGCCAAAATGCGGTCTGCGGCACTCCGCTTGCCGCCGCTACCGCCGCGCTGGTAGGATTTTTGGAGGAGTCGGGCAGCGTAGATATGATTACCGTCCTGATGGTTGTCATTCCTGCTACCCTTCTTGGCTCTCTGGCTTCCGGCCTTGTTATGATGAAGCGAGGCAAGGAACTTGCAGATGACCCCGAGTTCCAGCGGCGTGTTGCCGATGGCACCCTTGTACTGCGTGGGCACAAGGAAGAAAAAGTGGTCGACACCTCTTCTTTCAGCAAGCAGTCCAAGATTTCTGTCATCGCCTTCTTGGTTGCGATGGTAGCCGTCGTTCTTCTGGGTGTGGTCAAATCCCTGCGTCCTGTTTTGGCTGACGGCAGCACTATGGGCATGACCGACATCATCCAAATCTTCATGCTCTGCGCCGCTGCGGTAATTTGTCTTGTGATGGACAAAAAGGCCGATGCTATTCTTGAGATGCCCGTTTTTAAGTCCGGTGTGTTTGCGGCCGTCATCTGTCTTGGCCTGTGCTGGATGGTCAATATCTTCATCGGCGCGCAGTCCACCTTCCTGACCGAGACGGTCTCGCAGTTCACCAATAAGTACCCTTGGGTATTCATTATTGCCTGCTATTTGGTGGGTAATATCACTACTTCGCAGGGTTCCACCACCGCAATCGTGATTCCGCTGGGCTTGGCACTCGGCATCAGCACTCCCGTGTTGCTGGCTGGCTGGGTCACCATCGGATCACACTTCCTGATTCCCGCTGCCTCCGAGAGTCTGGCCGCCATCGCTTTTGATACGGCGGGAACGACCAAAATCGGCAAATTCGTATTCAACACCAGCTATCTGTTACCCTCTCTGGTTATGGCCGTCGTGGATGCCGCAGTAGCGTTCCTGTTGGCAAGTGTAATCCTGTAATTTTTATGCCGCGTCGGGATTTGGGCGGTGGGCTGCCCTTGTGCAGATCCACCGCCCAATCCATACGCAGTGATTTTAGGGAGAAAGTATCCATGAAATTTACCCTGATGAGCTATCACTATCTCCGATATCCTATACGAAAGTATCTTGACAAGATGGAACGGGTCGGCTTGGATGGAATCGATATCTATTGCACCGGCCCCCAGCTTAACCCATTTGATTATTCTTTGGGTGCGCTGATTCAGTTGAACCGCGACATTCGGGATCGGCACCTGACCCCCTATGTTCTGACAGCCGAAAATTGCGTCTATCCGGTTAATCTGGCCACATCGGATCTCCTGACATGGGAATCGACTCAGCGATACTATCAGCGCCTGATTGACACGGCTCAGTTTTTGGAATGTCCTCATATCCAGATTTGCCCGGGAACGGGATATTATGATGCTGACAAGGATGAGGCATGGAAACGTCAGGTTGAGGCGGTGCAGCTTCTGGCGGAGTACGCCAAAAAGAAAGGCGTCACCATCTTTATGGAGACCTGTAAGATAACCACCACCAATCTGGTGGTTACCAGCAAGGAGCTTAAACAGTTTATCGATGATGTGGGCGCGGACAATCTGCTGGGTCTTTCCGACACCGACCAGATGTCTCAGGCCGGGGAGCACATCAACGATTACTTTGACAATCTGGGCGATAAGTATGGCTTTGTCCATTTCAGTGACCTGAACCATACGATCCCCGGAACCGGCGGGCTGCCCATGAAGGAGTATTACGACACCCTTGTCCGCAGGGGCTATCAGGGCTGGTGTTCCTGCGAGATGTGTAGCCGAGACTATTATCTGGATCCGGACAAGGCTACCGATGCGTATATCGACTATATCCGGAATGTTTTGAAAGCCTGAACCTATTCGGGGCAGAAGCCCGTAGAAATCGGGCTGCCTGTATGGAAGAGAAAGGAATGGTCTTTTATGAAACTCGCGCCCATGAGTTATCACTATGTACGCTATCCCATTGAGAAGTTTCTGGATAAGGTCGAGCGGTCTCCCTTTGACAGTATCGATCTCTATTGCAGTGCGCCTCAGTTGAACATGTTCGACTATCCGGTCAGCCGTCTTTTAGAGCTGGATAAGAGTATTCGCCGTCATCACCTTTCAGTTATGGCCATGACCCCGGAAAACTGCGTTTATCCAGTGAATTTCTGCACTCAGGATACCCTGACCCGGGAGTCCAGCATCCGCTACTACCAGCGTGCGATTGATACCGCCCAGTTTTTGGAATGCCCCGCGATTCAAATCAGCACCGGGTTTGGATACTTTGATATGCCGCGCGAGGAAGCCTGGAAATTCTGCCGGGAGAGTGTGGGGACTCTGGCTGCCTACGCCGAGCGCAAGGGGGTTACTCTGTTGCTGGAGGAGTTGAAGGTAACCACTACTAACGTCCTCATTACCAGCAAGGATCTGGCAAAGATGATTGCTGAGATCGATTCGCCCGCTGTTGTTGGTATGGTGGATATGGATCAGATGACCTACGCAGGAGAGACCATCGATGACTACTTTGCCAACTTGGGTGATAAGCTGCAACACATTCATTTCAATGACCGGGGCCATACCGTACCGGGAGATGCGGACTTCCCCATGAAAGAGTATTACGACCAGATCAAGGCGCACGGCTATGAGGGAACCTGCTCCTTCGAAATTTGCGACCGCCGCTATTACATCGACCCGGACAAGGCCATTGACGACACCGTGGCGTGGATGCGCGCCAACACGCACGAACTGGATTAAAACGGAAGGATATAAAGGAGAGCAATACCATGTGGACTCAGGAAATGTTTGGTGTTGAAAAACCAATCATTGCGCTTTTGCATCTGGATGCCCTGCCCGGCGACCCCGGCTACTGCGGCAGCATGGACACCGTGCTGGAACACGCCCGGCAGGATCTCGTGGCGCTGCAGAACGGCGGCGTGGACGGCATTCTGTTTGCCAATGAATTCAGTCTGCCCTACCAGCCGGTGGCGGATGTGGCAGTGATCTCGGCGATGGCCTATATCATCGGCGTTCTGCGCCCGCTGATCCGGGTGCCTTATGGCGTCAATGTGGTCAAGAATCCCATCGCGACCATCGACCTTGCTGCTGCCACCGGCGCAAGATTTGCCCGGAGCTGCTTCTCAGGTGCATACATGGGAGAATATGGCCTTTATACCTCCAACAGCGGTGAGGCAGTCCGCCACCGCAAGGCGCTGGAGATCCCGGATATGAAGCTGCTGTTCAAGGTGAACCCCGAGGCAGACAGCTATCTGGTGCAGCGGGATATTCAGGTGGTGGCAAAGTCTATCATGTTCGGTGGCTTTGCAGACGGCTTGTGCGTGTCCGGCGCTTCTGCCGGCAGCGAGCCGGATGATTCCATCCTGAACAAGGTCTACGAGGTGGCAAAGCCCCGCAATGTGCCGGTGTTCTGCAATACCGGCTGCCGCCACGAGAATGTGAGAGAGAAGCTGAAATACTGCGATGCCGTCTGCATCTGTCCCAGGATACCACGCTTGACGATGGCACGTCCCAGTGCACGGAAGTCGA
>CAJMLQ010000167.1 GCA_905214265.1 uncultured bacterium | reverse complement strand
CCAAGGTCGCGCAGACGATCCACAATGCCTCCAAGCTGTTGGAACAGTGGACCGCCTCGCCATCCTTTACGGGGTATCAAAGCAGGAACCCTCATGCTGTGCGGTTGCAGATGGCGGCGCTCTACGGCGCGCTGCAGCAGGAAAATATCGTCTACCGGTCCTTGCCCGCCAGTTTTGAGGCAGTGGGCCAACGTATCTGCATGTGCGACAGCATATTTTCCCAGAAACTGGGCAACTGCATTGACCTGACCCTGCTGTATTGTGCCTGCCTGGAAGGGGTGGGGCTGAATCCGCTGGTGGTTTTTGAGAAAGGACATGCGTACAGCGGCTGCTGGCTGGAAGAGGAGAGTTTTCCGGAGTGCATCCAGGATGATGTGTCTGTGCTGACCAAGCGGACGGCAGAAGGCATCAACGAAATCGCCCTAGTGGAAACGACCTGCCTTGCGGCGGGAAAAAACATAGATTTTGATGCGGCGGAACGTCTGGCCGAACGGCGGATTGCAGGGGCCAGCGATTTTCAGTTTCTGGTGGACGTCAAGCGTTCCAGAGGCAGCGGCATCCGTCCGCTGCCTCTGCGGAAGACTACGGTAGATGGCTTCCTCCCTTACGAGGAAACGCAAGAGGAAGTGGCCGCCGCTCCGGAAGCCCGGGAGTTGGCACAGAAGGTGCAGGATGTGGACGCGCTGCCGGTGACCCGGCAGCAGATCTGGGAGCGGAAGCTTCTGGATTTGAGTCTGCGGAATATGCTGATCAATTTTCGGGTGACCCGGAGCACCCTGCAGCTGATGGTGCAGGACTTTTCAGCGCTGGAGGACGCGCTTTCTACCGGTGCTGAGTTCCAGATTTTGGGACGGCCTGAGGATTGGGAGGACAATCTGCGGGACAGCCGGATCTATGAGACGGAAAACCAGACTTCCGTGACGGAGATGCTGGTGCGTTCGGAGTTCGAGAGCCGGCGCATCCGTGCCTACGTCAGCGAGCAGGAGGTAGCGCCCGCCATGACTTCTCTCTGCCGGCAGGCGCGGATCAGTCTGGAGGAAAACGGCTCGAACACCCTGTATCTGGCTTTGGGTTTCCTCAAATGGTATGAATCCGACGTCAGCGAGAAGGCACGGTATGCGCCGCTGGCGCTGTTTCCCATCGACATTATTCGAAAATCGGCCCAGAGAGGCTACGTGATCCGTCTCCGGGAAGAAGAACCGCAGATGAATATCACGCTGCTGGAGATGCTCCGGCAGGATTTTGGGATGACCATCGGAGGACTGGATCCGCTGCCCCGGGACGACCAGGGTGTTGATCTCAAGGCGGTCTTTTCGGTGATGCGTCAGGCCGTGCTTTCCCGGCCCCGCTGGGACGTGGAGCAGATGGCCTTTATCGGGCTGTTTTCCTTCAGTCAGTTTATCATGTGGAGCGACATCCGCAACCGTGCCGAGGACCTGAAACGGAGCAAAATCGTCCGCAGCCTAATGTCCGGGAAAATGGAGTGGACACCCTCCGCGGATTTTCCGGTCCCGGAAAAGTTGGATGAGGAATACCTCCCTGGGGATATTGCGGTCCCTATCGCCGCGGATGCGTCCCAGCTGTCCGCGATTTGCGCTGCGGGAAAAGGGAAAAGCTTTATTCTCCACGGTCCGCCTGGCACCGGAAAGTCCCAGACGATTACCAACATCATTGCCAACGCGCTCTACCAAGGCAAATCCGTTCTGTTTATCGCGGAGAAGATGGCGGCACTTTCAGTGGTGCAGAAGCGGCTGGAGAAGATCGGCCTGGGCCCGTTTTCCCTGGAGCTGCACTCCAACAAGGCCAAGAAGCGGGATGTGCTGACTCAGCTGCAGCAGGCGCTGGAGATCGGCCATATCCGGCCGGTTGAGGACTATGAGCAGCAGGCGGAGCGCCTGCACCGCCAGCGTACAGAACTCAATGAATATGTGCAGGCTCTGCACCGGAAACAGCCTTTCGGGTTTTCCGCTTATGAAGCGATTTCCCGGTATGAGGCTTATAAAACTGCGCCTGCTGACATCTGTTTTCTGCCGGAAGATATTGCCGCGCTGACGCCGGAACGGCTGACCCAATGGAATGATCTGATCGGGGAACTGGCGGCGGCAGAGAGGGCCTGCGGCGGTTCCTGCGGTCATCCGCTGCAGGAAATGGCGGTTTCCGCGTACAGCCCGGCGTTGAAAAGCACCCTGACGTCCCGCCTTTCCGCCTACGGGAAGGTGCTGGAAGAGCTCCGTGCGCGGATGCGGGAATTCGCGGGAAGCGTGGGACTGCCCAAGGACGATGGACCCAGGGCATACTTGGAGGCCGTGGTAGAGTTGGCAAAATTCTGCCGGGACTGCGAGCCGGTTCCAGAGACGCTGACGGCCGCCAAAGAGCTGGAAAAACGGAGCGATGACCTGAAAGCGCTCTGCACGGCGGGGAGAAAGCGGGATGTAGCCCGGGATTCGCTGCTGGAAGAGTACAGCCGTAGCATTTTGGCTTTCGATGAAGCCGGTGCCAGGACTGTCTGGGAGGAGGTTTCCCAGAGTTGGTTCCTTCCCCGACTTTCCGGCCAGGGAAAGGTGCTGAAATCACTGCGCGGGATGGCAAAGCATCCCAAATCTGTTACCAAGCTGGTCGTGACAGAGCATCTGGAGACGATTGCCGCCTATAAGGAGAGCGCCGGTGAGGTCCGGAAGCTGGAGGAAGGCTTGGGGTTGCTGTTCGGGAATCTCTGGAACGGCGGCGAACCGGATTGGACGGCGTTGGAAACAGCGTTCCGTTCTGCCTGCGCTATTCAGAGGCAGATGGGCTCTTTGACAGAGACAGAGGAGGAGCGGGAAGTAGCACAAGCTGCCTTGGCGAGGGCCTGCGGAGATCCGGCGGCATACCGCAAACGGATGGGCGGCTCTTTGAACGGGCTGCTGATATGCTGGGAGGAGACTGTCCAGCTCGAAGCAGAGTTGGCGGAACTTTGCGGTGCCTCCTTTACCGACAGCGGGAACCGCCTGAAAGAAATGGCAGAACGCCAGCAGCGCTGGAGCAGTCACGTAGAGATGCTCCGGGATTGGTGCAACTGGGTGGCAGTCCGGCGTCGTGCCGCTGAGGCAGGGCTGGGCGCGGTCGCAGGAGCCTGCCAGACCGGCGCGGTTATGGCCTCTGAATTGGAGAAGGCATATTTCCGGGGTCTGTACAGCGCCTGCGCTGACTGGAGCATTGAGTCCGAACCGGCGCTGGCTTCCTTTCACGGAGCAATGTTTGACAACAAAATTCAGAAATTCCGCCGGACTTGTAAGGAGTTTGAGCAGCTGACCCGGACCGAGCTGGTGGCAAAGCTGTCCGCTCGGATCCCGGTGCCTTCCGCAGGGGCGGCGGCCTCTTCTGAGATTGGCATCCTGCAAAAGGCTATCAAGAGCGGCGGGCGTATGTTATCCATCCGGCGGCTTTTTGACAGCATCCCCAATCTTCTGCGGATGCTCTGCCCTTGCATGCTGATGAGCCCTATTTCGGTGGCCCAGTATATTGACCCGCAGTACCCGCCCTTTGACCTGGTGGTATTCGACGAAGCCTCCCAGCTGCCAACCTGCGAGGCGGTGGGTGCTATTGCCCGGGGAAACAGCGTCATTGTTGTCGGCGACCCCAAGCAGCTGCCGCCGACCAGCTTTTTCACCTCCAACCAGGTGGATGCGGAGCATTTCGACCAGGAGGACCTGGAAAGCGTACTGGACGACTGCCTGGCCATTTCGATGCCGGAGGAGCATCTGCTTTGGCATTACCGCAGCCGGCATGAAAGCTTAATTGCATTTAGTAATATGCAGTACTATGAAAACAAATTGTATACGTTTCCTTCCCCAAATGACTTGGAATCCAAGGTTTCGTTTGTACAGGTGAAAGGCTGCTACGATCGCGGCCATACCAAGCAGAACCGGGCGGAGGCCGAAGCAGTGGTGGACGAAATTCTGCGGCGACTGTCCGACGAAGAACTGCGGGAGGACAGTATCGGCGTTGTGACTTTCAGCGCGGCGCAGCAGAACCTGATCGAGGATCTTCTGCTCGAGGCCTTTGACCGGAATCCCCGGCTGGAGGCGGTAAACGACGGTGCAGAGGAGCCGATCTTTGTCAAAAATTTGGAGAACGTTCAGGGCGACGAGCGGGATGTCATTCTTTTTTCTATCGGCTACGGGCCGGACGAAAGCGGAAAGGTCGCGTTGAATTTCGGCCCATTGAACCGGGACGGCGGCTGGCGGCGGCTCAATGTGGCGGTGTCCCGGGCGCGGAAGGAAATGCAGGTGTTTTCCACGCTCAGCCCGGAGCAGATCGATCTTTCCCGGACTCGTTCGGAGGGAGTTTCCGGATTGCGGGCGTTTTTGGAGTTTGCCAAGCGGGGCAAAGATGCCTTGGCGGTGCCGGTGCATAGCCTGACAGCTCGAAAAGAGGCTTTTTCAGAACTGGTGGCGCAGCGGATCCGTCAGATGGGATATCAGGTGCAGACTGACGTTGGCTGTTCTGAGTTTAAAATCGACCTGGCAGTGGTGGATCCGGAGCAGCCCAATGCCTATCTGCTGGGAATTCTCTGCGATGGGGTGCACTATCGGGACGCAAAAACTGCCCGGGACCGGAATATGAACCAGGAAAGCGTCCTCCGGCTGCTGGGCTGGCGGCTTTATCACCTCTGGTCCATGGAATGGTGGGAGAACGAAACCGGTGAGCTCTTAAAGATCCGACAGGCGATAGAAGAAGCGGCAACCCAGGAGCGGATGGTTCCCATCGAGACCCCTCCGGCTGAGCGGAAGCGGTTTCGTTTTGATCGGAATAACCTGGAGCGGGAAGAGATCATAGAAGAGGAGCTGCCCGTCTATGAGGTCTGTGTGTTGGATTCTAAGGAGATCACGGCTGAAGAGTTTTGCCTTCCTCAGCACGATAAAGAGCTGCTGGAGCAGCTTCAAAAGGTTCTGAACCAAGAGGCTCCTGTGTGCCGGGAGATTCTGTTCCGGCGTGTCCTGACCGCCTGGGGGATTTCCCGGATGGGCGTCCGGCTGGAACGGCGGCTGGCGGAACTTTTGGACCGGCTGAGTGTCCCCTGTACGGAGAGCGGCAGCCAGAGGTTTTACTGGGCTCCCGGTGCTCGGCCGGAGAGTTATGAGGCTTTCCGTGTGCCGGAAGAGGGAGGCTTCCGCCGGGAATTGGATGAAATTCCGCCGGAGGAGCTTGCGGCTGCGGTGCACTATCTGCTCCGGCGGCAGATCAGCCTCCCTCGAGAGGACCTGATCCGTGAGGTATACCGGCTGTTCGGCTTCGCCCGCACCGGCACTTCCATTGAAGAAGCGGTAGAAGCGGGAATCGGGAAGGCGGCAGAGCGGGGATACGTAACGGTTGGCGATGGGAGGATCGTCCTTCGCGAGGAACCTTGAGTTTTAAAACGTTTCAACAAAAACGCCCCTGGAATTTGAAGTGACCCCAAAAAGTTAGACAATAATTCGAAATAAAAATTGTTCAAGCAGC
>CAJMLQ010000166.1 GCA_905214265.1 uncultured bacterium | reverse complement strand
CACCTCTTTGATGGACATCTGCTTGTCCAGCAGCATAGTTTTGCTGGCGTTGATTCGGAGTTGAATCCGGTATTGTGACAGCGAGCAGCCATAGGCCTGTCGGAACTGCTTGCGCAGGGACTCATAACCGATTCCGCATTCCGCCGCGATGTCCTCCAAGCGGATGCCTACACGGCAGTTTTGCCGGAGCTTTTCGCAGACAGAACGCATCAGATCCGGCTTTTCCGGAGCTGTACGGCAGGTGTTCAGATAGCACAGCAGTTTTTGAAATTCCGGCAGAAGTTCCTGGGAGCGGCAGTCGTCCGTATGCTCCAGCAGTTCCTGATAGGCTAGGATCTTTTCAAATATTTCCATGCTCTCCCCTGCGAAAAAAACGGGGACGTCCGTTACCAATTTCATGGCGGTCAGTGCTTCAAAAATTTTGGCTCCTGCGCAAAAGTAGAATTCCAGCCAATTGGAATTCCCGTCAACTAAGGTATGGTGCCGTACCCCTGGCATCCGCTGCACCACACACCCGGGCGTGATGGGATAGCGTTTCCCTGTGGCAGCATCTATGTACACACCTGCGCCGCTGATGACGTAAAGCCCACCGTAGTAGCGGAAAAGGATATCATGCTGAACACAGGCGCTCCCCTCTTTTCGAAGAAAACCGCAGGAAATGAGATTGTTGGCGGAGTCGTCCGGATTTTGAAGCAGCGTACGGTGAATGGTATGGTTCCGGTAATACCGCGGATCGACCTGCATGAAAGCCCTTCTTTCCCAATTCTTACATTTATGATACCACAAAATACATTTTCTGAAAAGAGAATTTGTGATATCATAGCTTTAAAGACCTTTTGAGGAAGAACTTCTTTAAAACAATGGGAGGAATCACCAGTGACAAATTTAGAGAATTTCCGTTCCATCGCACAGCGCACCGGATATGAAAAAATGCCCGTAGATTTCAACATGTGCCCTTCCCTAGCGGAAAAGTTTCAGGATTATGCGCGGCGGCACGACTTGGAGATTCCCAGATTCGCCGCCCGGATACCCGACTTAGTCCCGAAATCGGCGGACCGGGACACCTTTTTAAAATACTATGACCATGACTTCAAGGAAGGTACCGTCATCGATATCCATGGCGTAGCTCACGAGCCGGGCAGCGCTGCGGCTTTCCACATGACCAAAATGTACCATCCCATGGACCGGTTTGACAGCGTCGAGCAGGTGTTAGCCTATCCCCTTCCCGATTATACCAACGCCGACCCCGTTCTGCAGCAGGAAGCCGCCAAAAGAGCGCACGAGCAGGATCTGCCTGTCATCGGAGATATGCAATGCACGGTCTGGGAAACAGCCTGGTATATGCGGGGCATGGAAAACCTCATGGCCGACATGATGATGGAGGACCCCATTGCAGAGGCTCTGCTGGACCGGGTTACCACAAACGCCATCCTGCGGGCGGAAAGCTTCGTGCGGAGCGGAGCGGACGCGCTTTTCCTGGGCGACGACGTCGGAATGCAGCAGACGATCCTGATGAGTGAAAGCCTCTACTGCACTTGGCTCAAGCCCCGGCTGGCCAAGGTCATCCGGGCGGCCCGTGCCATCAACCCGAACATTCTCATCTTCTATCATTCCTGCGGATTTGTCACACCGCTGATTCCCCATCTTATCGACGCGGGAATTGACGTCCTCAATCCGGTTCAGCCCGAATGTATGGATTTTGCGGAAATTCACAGCCAGTTCGGAGACCGTCTCTCCTTTCACGGTACTATCGGCACCCAGACTACCATGCCCTTTGGAACTCCCGATGAGGTGCGGCGAAAGGTATTCGAGAATCTGGAAATTGCCGGAGAAAAAGGCGGCCTTTTTGTGGCGCCTACTCATCTGCTGGAGCCGGAGGTACCGGTGGAAAACGTTGTCGCTTACATCAAAGCCTGTCAGGATTTCAAATAATTTGAAAAAGGCCGGGTAAAAACAGGCCGCAAACAACGAAACAAGCGCCGCAGGAGTTTCCCGCGGCGCTTGTTTCGTTTTAAAATCCATTAACCCTTGAGCTCCACTCGGCGGATTTTGCCGCTGATGGTCTTGGGCAGATCCTCCCGGAACTCCACAATTCTGGGGTACTTGTAGGGCGCTGTGTGCGTCTTCACATAGTTTTGGATTTCCTTTTTCAGCCTATCGGTACCCTCCGTGCCTTTCGTGAGCACGATGATGGCCTTGACTACCTGTCCCCGGACAGGATCGGGGGCGCTGGTCACGGCGCACTCCAGCACATAGGGCAGTTCCATAATAACGCTTTCAATTTCAAAGGGCCCAATGCGGTAGCCCGAGGATTTGATGACATCATCGGTGCGGCCCACATACCAGAAGTAGCCGTCCTCGTCCCGCCAAGCGGTGTCTCCGGTGTGATACATGCCGTCGCACCAGACCTCTCGGGTCTTTTCCTCATTCTGGTAATAGCCCAGGAACAGGCCGCAAGGAGGATTTTTATCCGTACGCACCACGATCTCGCCAGTCTCGCCCACCGCGGCGCTGGTTCCGTCCGACTGCACAATATCTACGTCATACAAGGGACTGGGTTTCCCCATAGAGCCGGCCTTGGGTACGGTGCCCACCGGGTTGAACACCGTCAGGGTGGTTTCCGTCTGCCCGAAGCCCTCCATCAGAGAAAGACCGGTGGCCCGCTTCCACTGCTCGTAGACCTCGGGATTCAGCGCCTCGCCGGCAGTGGTGGAATACTCGATAGAAGAAAGGTCATATTTGGAAAGATCCTCCTTGATGAAGAAGCGGTACATGGTGGGAGGCGCGCAGAAAGTGGTGATGTGATATTTGGCAAACATGGGCAGAATGTCGTGGGCGTCAAACTTATCGAAGTCGTAGGTGAAGATCGCGGCCTCGTTCATCCACTGGCCGTAATACTTGCCCCACAGTGCTTTGCCCCAGCCTGTGTCGGAAATGGTGAAGTGCAGACCGTCAGGATTTACGTTATGCCAGTATTTGGCGGTGATATAGTGACCCAGAGCGTACTTGTAGCTGTGTTCAGCAATTTTCGGGTATCCCGTCGTGCCGGAGGTGAAGAACATCAGCATGGGGTCGCTTCCGCATGGAGCGTCGGGAGTGCGCTCATAAACATCAGAGAAACTTTCCACCTCTTTATCAAAATCATGCCAGCCCAAACGGTTTTCGCCTACCATGATCTTAACCTTCACGCAATCGCAGTTCTTTGCCGCCCGATCCGCCTCATCGGCCACCTGGCCGTCAGAGGTACAGAGAATGGCCTTCACTCCCGCCGCCTTGTAACGGTAGTCGAAATCATGCTCCATCAGCAGGTTGGTGGCAGGGATGATTACCGCGCCCAACTTATGCAGGGCGGTAATCACAAACCAGAACTGGTAGTGACGCTTCAGCACCACCAACACCCGATCGCCCCGATTGATACCCAGAGAATGGAGATAGTTGGCGGTCTTGGAGGACCACCGGCTGATGTCAGAGAAGGTGAAACGGCGCTCGGTCTTATCCTTGGACACATGGAGCATGGCCAGCTTATCCGGAGACTTTTTCGCTAACTCATCCACAATGTCAAAGGCAAAATTAAACTTTTCCTCGTTTTCAAAGGTGATGCCGTTGACAATACCGTTTTCGTCCACAGTGGTTTTTACAAAGGGATCGGAAACAGTCTGCCGATCCTGCCGTGCAAGCCGCGCGTCGACCAGCTTCTGGAAACGATCCTGCTCGGGCGCGAAATTCTCAGCACCCTTCATGACGATAGCGTAGAAGCGGCATTCTTCTCCATCCACGGCGATCATACCGTGAGGTGTAGCGGAATTGTAGTAGATGGAATCCCCCGCCCGCAAGATTTCCGAATGGGTTCCCACCTGCACCTTCATGGCGCCGCTTACCACAATATCCAGTTCCTGGCCCACATGAGTGGAGAGTTTGATGGCTACATTCTGCTCCGCCTCGGAATAGGGCATGGTAACAGCGAAAGGCTCAGCGGTCTTGTTCTTAAATAAAGGAGCCATGTTCAGGTATTTGAAGCCCTGACGGCGTGTAATAGGCAGACCATCGTCCTTGCGCACCACGGTATAAGTGGAAAGAGTAGGACTAACGCCCTTGATCAGATCCGTAGGATCGATACCGAATCGGTTGGCACATTTATAGATGAAGGTGAAACTGAAATCTGCTTCGCCTGCCTCGCATTTCCGATACTCCTCCCGGGTGACATCGGTGCATTTTGCCATTTCCTCTTCGGACAAACCCATGATTTCCCGCATGGTACGGATGCGTTCCGCAACCTCGGCAAGCTGTGTCTTCAAATCGGTTTTTTCCATAACAAATTCCCCTTTTCTGCGCTCAGGCGCTTTTCTGATTCTAACAGAAAGCCGTTTTCCTTTCTTCTCCCGAATATGCATACCGGTGAAAAAGAAACGGAAAAAAACGAAAAATCCGTCCCAAAGAATGATTCACTCATCCTTTGAGACGGACTGAAAACAATCCGCGGTACCACTCAAATTGCGCTTTTGCGCCTCCTCGTCGGACTCCAACAAGTCCTATGCACTAACGCAGCACACTCGGGAGCGCCTACTTGCCCTTACGGAGTTCAGCTCTCCAGCTCGGAAGGGATACGTTTTCTGAGCGTCCGCGCTGGCTCGCAGCAACCGCCAACTCTCTGAAGCGGAAAACTCAAACGGTCTTCGTCATCGCTGTTGTTTTCGGCTTCGACACAGGGATCTATGTCTCAGCTCTATTTGGCTTTATGTTAATTCAGATTATACACCCTGTATCTCAGGATTGTCAAGGGGAATTTTTCGAATTCTCAAAAAATAAATTCGGGCAAAAAGCATTCCGCTATCCAGACGTTCAGTTTCCTGCAGTAAATAGCCGCCGCAGGGGAGTATCGCCACGCGTGAAGCCGGAAAAGTCTTGACAGTTAAAGTAAAAAGCGGTATAATATCGATACACGATATCATAAAACGATATTTATGGGAGGCAGCACGATGCCAAAAAAGGCGCTGGATGGACTGACAGAGTCCATGTTCTACGTTTTGATGGCCCTCAATCGGGAGGCAATGTGCGGAATCGATGTGGCAGCCTTCATCGAGCAGAAGACCCAGGGGCGCCTGCAGATCGGTCCGGCAACCCTGTACACCATTCTGGGAAAGTTTGAAAGTGAGCACTACATCCAAGAAGTTGCGGTAGATGGTCGAAAACGCACCTACCGTATTACGGAAAAAGGACGCAGAGCCTATCAGGCAGAACTCGCTAGACTGCGTTGCTGCCTGACGGACGCGGAGAGCGAGCCGATGAGTCTGGAGGAGATGTTATGAGCCAGCAGGAACCGAAACGTGCTTACCGCATTCCGCCCTGCCCGGTTTACGATGTGGAGGGGATGGAAAGCTGGCTGGCCGACATGGCTGCAAGGGGTCTTGTACTCTGCAAGGACGGTTTTTTCGCTGGAGTTGCAGCGTTTGAAAAGGTGGAGCCTTGCTCCATCCGCTACCGGCTAGAACCAGCACCAAAAAACGTCAGCATCTGGTCGGAGGGAAGCATGGAGCCATCCCCGGAGGCAGCGGAGCTGAGCGAGCATTACGGCTGGCGTTACATTGCGACTAGGGGGCAGTTCTTTATCTACT
>CAJMLQ010000165.1 GCA_905214265.1 uncultured bacterium | reverse complement strand
CTCTCCGCCGAGATCAAAAGGATCCGGCGGTAGCCGTGCTGCAGGTACATGTTGGCCATATCCAGCCCGTAGACGAAGCCCGCGCAGGCGGCATTGACGTCCATGGCAATGGCATTTTTAGCCCTCAACAGCCCCTGGACGATGCACGCCAGGGAAGGAGTATCATAGTCCGATGTGACCGTGGTACAGAGGATTAGGTCCAGCTCCTCTGCCGCCGTCTCTGCGCTTTCCAGAGCGGATTTGGCAGCCTTTACAGCCATTTCATAGGTTGGTCCGTCGGCAAAATGACGTTTTCGGATACCGGAGTGCTTCACGATCCATTCGTCGGAGGTGTCCACGATCGCGGTGAAAGCCTCGTTGTCCACCACGGTTTCCGGCAGGTAGGAGCCGGTGCCCAAAATATGAATTCCCATCTTCGTTCCTCTCTTTTTCAAGGCCATGTGTGGCATTTCTGAATGGAAACGAGCCGTTTTCCCTTGCAAAACGGCCCAGGATTTGCTATAGTTATGAGAGAGTCCCACAAATTGGGACCCGTTTGGTCTCTTTTCATTGTATCGATTTGTAACCGTTTTGTCAACATTTTTTCCCAGTGATTCCACCCGGACAAGTCCTTCGGCTCATCCTTTTACAGAAAAGTCACAAATCGCAGCTCGTGCAGGAAGGAATGAACCGGCTTATGACGGGTGCGGTTTTTATATGAAAGGATTGTTTGTAAATGAACGTATTTCTGTTTTCCGGGCAAGGCTCTCAGACTCCCGGCATGGGGACGGAGCTTGCCGCCGCCTGTCCCGAGGCGAAAAAGGTCTTTGACACGGCCTCAGGAGTGCTGGGCTTCGATTTGCTGAAGCTTTGTGCAGAGGGCTCTCCGGAGGAGCTCGCTGCCACGGAGGTTGCCCAGCCGGCAATCATGGCGACTTCTCTTGC
Organism: uncultured bacterium; assembly: GCA_905214265.1. Taxonomy (GTDB): domain Bacteria; phylum Bacillota; class Clostridia; order Oscillospirales; family Ruminococcaceae; genus Merdivicinus. The sequence goes on along the minus strand of CAJMLQ010000165.1, from coordinate 4,735 downwards.
CGCGTTTGCCTGCCTCCAGGAGGCGGGCATCCCTTTTTCGGCGGTGGCGGGTCATTCCCTGGGCGAGTACGCCGCCATGGTGGCGGCGGAGATGCTCTCTCTGGAGGACGGCTTCGCCTTGATCCGCCGTCGGGCGGAGGCCATGGGCCGCTGCGCTGCGGCCGGAAAAGGCGGCGCCATGGCGGCCATCGTCGGCTCCGATGAGGAAACTGTAGCTAAGGTTTGCGGGGAGACAGAAGGCTACGTGGTGCCGGTCAATTTTAATGCACCCTCCCAGACGGTGGTGGCTGGAGATAGGGAAGCGGTAGCCGCCGTTTCCGCCAAATTTGTCGGAATGGGCAAACGGGCGATCCCTCTGGCAGTCGCCGCTGCCTTCCACTCCAAGCGGATGCAGTCCGCCGCCGATGAATTCCGTCCGGAGGCAGAGAAGTTCACCTTCCGGATGCCGTCGGTGCCGTTTTATTCCAATCTCACCGGCGCGCCCATAACCGGCGTGGACGGTATGGCGGAACGCCTGGCCCGGCACATTGTCTCCCCGGTATTATTCACCAAAGAACTGACCGCCATGCAGGCCGCCGGGATCAGCACCTACGTGGAGCTGGGGCCGGGAAAGGTTCTGGCCGGGCTGGTCAAAAAGACCCTCAAGGACGTCACAATTCTCAATGTGGAGAACCAAAAGACGCTGGATAAGGCCTTGGAGACCCTCCAGGGTTGATTTTGGAGAGAGAAGGATTTAGATGAAAGCTATGAAATTGAACCCCGCCTTTAAGGACTACCTTTGGGGCGGCACCAAACTCCGGGACGAGTTCGGCAAGCAGTGCGATTACGATAAGGTCGCCGAAAGCTGGGAGCTTTCCTGCCATAAGGATGGCAATTCCGTTATCGCGTCCGGCGAATTTGCCGGAATGCCGCTGGCGGACTATCTCTCCAAAGCCGGAGGGGAGGTCCTGGGCTCCGACTGCACAAAATTTGAGAATTTTCCCATCCTCATCAAGCTCATCGACGCCAAGGACAACCTTTCCGTCCAGGTCCACCCCGATAACGAGTACGCGCTCCGGGTGGAGGGGGAATACGGCAAGACTGAGATGTGGTACGTGGTGGACTGCGAGCCCGGCGCATCGCTGCTCTACGGCTTCCGCAGGGAAATTTCCAAGGAAGAGTTTCGGCAGCGTATTGAAAACAACACCCTGCTGGAGGTCACAAACCGGGTGGAGGTTCATCCCGGAGACGTTTTCTTCATCGAGGCACGGACCCTCCATGCCATTGGCAGCGGCATCCTCATCGCGGAGATCCAGCAGAATTCCAACACTACTTACCGGGTTTATGACTATGGCCGGGTGGGGGCCGACGGCAAGCCCCGGCAGCTCCATGTAGAGAAAGCGATGGACGTCACCCGCCTGGCCCCTCCATCCCGTCCCTGCGGACGGCCTCAGGTTGCTCCGGAATCCTTCGGTGGATATACCTCTCTGCTCTTGGCAAAGTGCGAGTATTTCACAGTCCGAGAGCTGGAAATTTCCTCTCTTGCGGAACTGGCCGCGGATGAGACCTCCTTTCACTCCCTGCTGGTGCTGGACGGCGGATTCACTCTGTCTATGGACGGGGAAGAGATGACGCTGAAAAAAGGTGACAGCGTATTCGTCCCGGCCGGCGCCGGGAAGTATTCCCTCGCCGGCGGCGGAAAAGCCGTTTTGACCACTGTCTGACAATATGAGCGAGTTTTACCAGGCCATCTACCAGTTGGTGCGGCAGATCCCTCCGGGGAAGGTTGCCACATATGGGCAGCTGGCTTTTCTACTGGGAAGACCTCGGGCCTCTCGAATTGTGGGATGCGCCCTCCATATCGCGCCGGACGATATTCCCTGCCACCGGGTGGTAGACCGTACCGGCCGGACCGCGCCGGTCTTCTCGCGAATAGGGACAGACCTCCAGCGAATGCTTTTGGAGGAGGAAGGCGTAGAATTCCTGCCTGATGGTCGGGTCGACATGAAGCGTTTCCTCTGGAGCGGCCCCCGAAAATAAAATTTTGGCTCAAGCCTTTTGAAAAGGCTTGAGCCAAAATTTTATTTATACGCCGGAATACGCGGAAAATCCGCCATCCACCGGGATGACGACGCCGGTAACAAAGCTGGCCGCCGCATTGTTGAGCAAGAACATCAGCGCTCCTACCAGCTCTTCGGGCTTGCCGAATCGATCCATGGGCGTGGCCGCTAGGATTTTTCCAGTGCGGGGGGTCGGCGTGCCATCCTCATTGAAGAGCAGCGCCTGATTCTGTTTGGTGACGAAAAAGCCGGGCGCGATGGCGTTGACCCGGATGCCTACCTTGGAAAAGTGAACCGCCAGCCACTGGGTGAAGTTGGAGATGGCTGCCTTGGCACCGGAATAGGCAGGGATCTTGGTCAGAGGGGTGTAGGCGTTCATGGAGGAGATGTTCAGAATGTTGCACCCCTCCCGGTCCAGCATATCCTGGGCAAAGACCTGGGTGGGGATCAGTGTCCCCAGGAAATTCAGGTTAAAGACAAAACCTACGCCGTCTTTATCCAGATTGAAGAAGTTGGCAATGTCCTTGTCGATGTCGCCGGGGAAGTAGTACTCATTGGCCGTGGTGGCCCGGGGATTGTTGCCGCCTGCGCCGTTAATGAGGATATCGCAGGGTCCGAAATCCGCCAGAATAGCCTTGTGGACCTCCTCCAGGCTCTCTTTTTCCAGGACGTTGGCCTTGTAGGCCTTGGCGGTATAGCCTTGCCCAGTGATCTCATTGGCCACCGCCTGGGCGGCCTCCAGATTCAGGTCCAGAATGGCGGTTTTCGCGCCGCATTGGGCCAGGACTTTGGCAAACATGGAGCAAAGTACGCCGCCTGCTCCGGTGACCACCGCGGTCTTGCCGGACAGGTCCAAAGCAAAGGGCAGATTCATGAAAATGCTTCCTTTCTTATTCCGATTTTTCAAGAGCTTCCCAGATGCCGTTTAAATAGGTAGCACCTAGGGCGCGGTCAAAGAGGCCGTAGCCGGGCTTGCCGGTTTCTCCCCAGATCATCCGGCCATGGTCGGGACGGACGTAGCCGTCGAAGTGGTTCCGATGTAGGGCCCGCATGATTTCCACAATGTCCAGGGAGCCGTTGGCCGACAGGTGGCCGCTTTCCTCAAAGCTGCCGTCGTCTAGGATCTTGACGTTGCGGATGTGCATAAAGTGGATGCGCCCCATGGCGGCATATTTGTCCACCATGCGGACAATGTCGTTTTTCGCGTCGCATCCCAGGGAGCCGGTGCAGAAGGTCAGCCCGTTGGCGGGGCTGTCCACCAGCTTCAGGAAGCGGTCCAGATTCTCCTCACAGGTGATGATCCGGGGCAGCCCGAAGATCGGCCACGGCGGGTCGTCCGGATGGATGGCCATGTTGACCCCAGCCTCCTCCGCCACCGGAATGACTGCGGCCAGGAAGTACCGCAGGTTTTCCCACAGGTCCTCCTCCGTGATTTTTGCGTACTCGGCGAAAACAGCGGCCAGGCTCTCCTTGGTATAGCTGGCGTCCCAGCCAGGTAGGCTCAGCTCCCCGGTCAGGGGATCCATCTTCTCCAGCTGGTCCTTGTAGTAGACCAGGGAGGTGGAGCCATCCGCGGCCATTTTGTCCAGCTGGGTCCGGGTCCAGTCGAACACCGGCATGAAGTTGTAGCAGATGCATTTCACACCCGCTTCGCCCAGACGACGGATGTTTTCCTGGTAGTTTTGGATGTACCGGTCACGGGTGGGCTTGCCTAGCTTGATGTCCTCATGGACGGGCACGCTCTCGATGACCTCAAAATGCAGGCCCGCGTCCTCGGTCTGCTTTTTCAGGGCTGCAATGCTTTCCCGGCTCCAGAGCTCACCGGGGGGAACGTCGTAAACGGCGGTGACGATGCTGTGCATGTTGGGAATCTGGCGGATGTACCCGATAGAGATCGGATCTTCCGGGCCATACCAACGGAATGACAGTTTCATAAGCGGATTCCTCCTTCGTTCTACTTGTATTATACTTGAGAAAAATGCAAGATAAAATGCCGATATTGCTTGACATATTGTAATTCTTGCTGTATTATCAAACTGGTTACTTTTCTGAAAGGAGGCCGTGTCATGAAGAGCCCCGTCCGCCCCTTCAGCCCCCGTCAAAAGATGCTGGATGCGGATTTTGAGATTTACCGCTACCGGGACTCGTATTTAAGCGAGGTCGAGCTGCACCACCATGACTTTTATGAGGTGTACTTTTTCCTGTCCGGCAGCGTCACCTATACCATCGAGAGCCGCCAGTACCAGCTGAAGCCGGGGGACGTCCTCCTGATCTCGCCGCTGGAGCTGCACCAGCCCATGATCCAGGCGGGAAAGGAACCCTACGAACGGGTGGTACTCTGGGTCAACCGGGGATATCTGCAGCAGCTTTCCAGCCCGGAGAGCAATTTGGCAGCCTGCTTCGACCTGGATTCCCCCCGCCACGCCAATCTGCTCCGTCTGGACGCCGTGTCGGTGCGGAGGCTCCAGGATATGGCCGATGCTCTCATCGACGAGGGTTCCAACCGGCATTTCGGCTGGGACCTGAACAGCCGGGCGCTGCTCATCCGGATTTTCGTCGAGTTGAACCGCCAGATGCTGGAGGCGCCCGCCGGTTTCGAGGTCCCGGACGAGTCCGGCGGCATCATCTCGGAGGTGCTGCGGTACATCAACGAAAACTTCAACAACGAAATCTCTCTGGACTCCCTGTCCGAGCAT
>CAJMLQ010000164.1 GCA_905214265.1 uncultured bacterium | reverse complement strand
GTTTTGTGTTTACAAAAGACACTGCGTGTTCGTACACAATTCTTGATAAAATAAAAGCTGCAGGAAGCTCTCTTAAAATCTTCAACGCTTTTACGCCGCTGCTTCTCGATGGAATGAAAGCAGGAGGTCAAGGCTACTGTGGAATACACGCAAACTATTTTCCCGATCTTTATGTGAAACTGTGGGAACGATTCCGCGCGGGTGATGAAAAGCGCGCAGAGCAGCTGCAGGCCTTTCTTACTGTTCTGAGCGAAACCTCCATGCCTTATAATACCGGCACAAAATACTATCTGAATACCTTTGAAGGAGTAGAGATGGGAAGCTATTCCCGCAGCAATACCATTCGTCTTTCCGATTTTGAAAAAGAAAAGCTGCACGACTATTACTTGGCTGTCAGCCAAATTCGGGCGCTGTTTGAGGAATAGGAACCGATAGAAACCAGCCCTTGCACCAATGAATCAAATACTTGAAAGGAACGTGATTATATTATGCATCCATCCATATACCTGATCGGAAACGCACATATAGACCCTGCCTGGGTGTGGCAATGGCAGGAAGGCTTCGCGGAAATCAAGGCGACCTTCCGCTCTGCCCTGGACCGCATGAAAGAATTTGACGGCTATGTTTTTACTGCAGCCGGTGCAAGTTACTATCAATGGGTGGAAGAAAATGAGCCCAATATGTTTGAGGAGATCCGCCAGCGCGTCGCCGAAGGACGCTGGGTCATTGCCGGCGGCTGGTGGCTGCAGCCGGATTGTAACCTGCCATGCGGCGAATCCTTTGCCCGTCACGGGTTGTACGCTCAGCGATATTTTTATGAAAAGTTTGGAAAAACTGCAGATTTTGGATACAACGTGGACAGCTTTGGCCATAACGGCGCTTTGCCGCAGCTGTTAGCAAAGTGCGGCATGCACGGCTATGTGATGATGCGGCCGGAAGCACATGAAAAAAAACTTGACCGAGATGCCTTCTTATGGGAAGGCATCGACAAAACGCAGATTCTGACCTATCGAATCCCAACCGGTTACGGCACTTCACTCGATCTTCATGACATTGGACAGAAGTATGAACGCATTCACGACCTTGCGCAAACGGACCAGGAGTCGAAAATGTTCTTTTACGGTGTTGGCAACCACGGAGGCGGACCCACCATTGCCACGCTCCAAGTCCTGGAGGAGCTGATGGAAAAGGACCCGACTCTGCGCTATGGTTCTCCTTCCGACTTCTTTGCTGAGCTGCGGGAAGAAGATACGGTTTCCGCCGTTGTGACGGGGGATCTTCAGCACCACGCCATTGGATGCTACTCTGCAAACAGCGAGATCAAGCGCAACAACCGCCGGAGCGAAAACCGGCTGTTAATGGCGGAAAAATTCATGACCCTAGCTCATCGCCTGATAGGAATGCGTTACAGCAAAGCAGCTATCCAGCGGGCATGGGAGGACGTTCTCTTCAATCAGTTTCACGACATCCTAGGCGGCTGCAGCTTGAAAGCTGTTTACGATGATGCGCGGGAATTTCATGGAGAAGCGCTCAAAATTTCATCCGAACTGCTCAATCATGCGGTTCAGACAATCTCCTGGAACATCGACACCAAGAGAGGAGAAGGCTTTGCTATTGACCGGCATTTTGACTGGAATACTTGGGAAAATGAGGTCGGCGGATCTCCGGTCGTCATTTTTAACCCCAATCCCTGGGAAACGGCTGCAAATGTTCCGCTTACAAGGGATGTCACAGGAGTTCTGGATGAAACCGACACGCCGATTCCCTACCAGAATATCCGTTCCGACAAGACCTATAACAGCGGCAGCGGCGACTACGTCAGCGCCGTACAGCTGACGCTGCCTCCCATGGGCTACCGGACCATCTATACTTACCGGCGGAAAACGCAGGAAAATCCGATCAGCCGGCGTCTGCTGAAATATGGCAGCGCTTTTCTGGAGAACGACTGGTACCTTCTGCGGCTGAACCCGACTACTGGTTCCATTGCCTCTCTTTTCAGCAAAGTGAGCCAACGGGAAATCTTCAGCGCAGATGCCGCCGATGCCCAAGTGATCGAGGATTTTCAGAACGATACCTGGGCGCATGGACAAAATTATCTGAATTCGTTTATCGGTTCTTTCGGAGAAGCATCGCTGGAGCTAATAAACCGCGGGCCTCTGTTCGCCACTCTGCGGGCAAAATCTCACTATCACAGTTCCACCTTGATCCAGGACTTCACGCTCTATCGCGACCGGCCGGAAATTGAGGTTTCTGTGCGTATGAATTGGCAGGAACCCTTCAAGATCCTGAAGCTGGCGTTTCCCGTGGCAGTGCAGGAACCTAAGGCAACCTATGAGATCCCTTATGGAAATATTGAAAAGGAATGCAATGGAATGGAGGAGGCCGGGCAGATGTGGTTCGACATTTCCGGGACCGCCTCTGATGGCCAGCCTTGCGGCGTTTCCATTGTGACAAACGCTTCTGGCAGCTACAGCGTTGACCATAACACCGGCCGTTTTGTGGCGATCCGCAGTGCCGGCTATGCGGACCACTATGGGATCAAGGACGCGTTTACCGAAGCCATGGATCTTGGCATCCATGAGTTCCAATACCGGATCCTGCCGCACTCTGGTGTGCTTGACCCAAGCATCCCGACCAAAAACGCGCAGGAGCTTCTTCAGTCTCCGATCGTCATCTATGAAACCTACCATCAGGGGAGCCTGCCCTTAACGAATTCATTTGCCAGCAGCTCGGCTGAGAACGTATTGATTCGGGTGGTGAAACAGGCTGAGGACAGCTGCGACCTCTTGATCCGGGCCTATGAGACAAATGGGACGGAAACGGATGCGGAACTCTCTGTCCTCCAGTATAAGACATCCGCGCATTTTGCACCATATGAAATTAAAACTATTCAGTTTTCTGCAGACGGTACGGTTACATACCCTCTGATCTGCGAACTGCCGCTGTAAACGTGCTTGCTCTCAGTCCGCACAATTTCAGTGCGGCTGACACCCGTATACAGCTGAAGCTGCCTCCGCCATCCTTGGCGGAGGCAGTATATTTCGCACTGCCTATTCAATTAAAAATCCCGAAAGGATGCTGTCAATGCGGCAATATAAGGAATCGGATTTTCACGGCGATATCTTCGTCACAGATTACAATGTCCTGGAAGCGTCCGCCCAAAAAGGCGACCCTTCTGTTTTTCGGATCGAGGATTTCTTGGTCATCGGACCCTATGTCATGAAAACTGGCGACACCTTCGAAGCAGAACATCTCTATGACCGGGAAAAAATCCTGCATATGGATTATCTTTCTCTCGATGGAGGAGAACGGGATATTGTCCCTTACCTCGGTCTGCGTGGGAGCAATCCCGTACTCGGCCCGCAGACTCTTCATTGGGCCCGCGGTCTAAAAAAATGGGGAATGCTGCGATTCGACCCAGATGACGGAAATGCAGCCTGTGACGACGCGCTTTACCTGACGAAGCAGCGCAACTGCATTTTCTATGCTGCCACGTATGTTCGTACAGAACGTGCATGCCGCGCCGTCATTGTTTACGAAAATTCAGGTTGCCAACTTTTTCTCAACGGCGAATTGATCCGCGAAACCCCTTTCGGCCGTATTAAGGGTCTCCCCACGATGGGGGAAGCAGTTCCGGCTGTTTTCCAGAAGGGGTTAAATCTTCTGCTGTTCAAGCTGCGCCCCGGGTATATCTGCGATACCGTCGATCTTTCCATGACAAACTGTTCCATCTACCCGGAGTGCTTCGGAAACGAGGCTCTCTCTGTCAGCGAGCCCACGCGGACCTTGCTGTTTGACAACGGCCGCCAGATTTTCCCCTTCTTTGTTTCCGCTTATGCAGACTCCCAGCCATGCACCCTCCAGATTGCCGACAGTGTTTTTGAGCTTCCTGCAATGCGTCAGGGTGAAAGCCGCTTGCTTCGCGCCAAAATTCCCCTATCCGTCTGCACTGCGGAATGCACGCTGCCCGGCGCATCCGGCCGCTTCTTCGTGCGCCATGACACACCTTCCACCTTCCAGGGTGAGGAGCATCTGATGTCGAGTTTCCACTTTGACACAACTTACCACCAGGAGCAGCGTATCTACGCAATGGGAGCTATGTACCTGACTCGGGAACTGTTGCGCTGTATGCGGGAAAATCCGGACTTCACCGCCGTCATGTCCGAGGTGGATTATCTTCATCCCTACATGACCCTCTATCCGGAGGATCGAGCGTTTCTGCGGGAATGCTTTCGCAAAGGCCGCGTCGAAGCGGACAGTCTGTACAATCAGCCCAGCGAGCTCACCAGCACGGAGGAAGGACTGACCCGAAACTTTGTGTACGGTCAGCTTTATCACCGGGATGTGTTAGGCGCGCTGTGCAAAATCTACAGTCCCGGAGACGTTTTTGGGCATTTCAATCAGATATCCCAGCTCTGCCTCCGCTCAGAATGCAGCGGTATTTCCTGGTGGAAACACATCTTGGGGCTTCCGCCGGTATTCCGCCATCTTTCTCCCGATGGCACAGCCCTGGTGCACAAAAGGGGCGGTATCTCCAGAGAAATCGCCGTAAAACAGCACTTCGCTGTCTGCGACGGCAGCAGCAACCCTCTCCCAACTGTCCCGCACTTCCCCTTTGAGGCGGATACCTCCTGGATGAAGGAGGTCCACGCGAAATACAGCACGCCGTCTGTTCAGCACGAAGCGCTCACATCCGGCAAAGATGCCGTTATTCCGCTGACCAGCCGCGACATCTCCCTCTACCACGCGGGAACTTCGCTGACCCGCACAGATCTCAAGGAGGCCAACCGCCTGTGCGAGGAGCTGCTGGTCGCTGCTGAAAAGCTCTGCGTCATGGCTGGTCTGTGCGGTGCCAAATATCCCGAGCGCGCCTTTGACAAGGCCTGGCGGCAGGTTCTCTGCGGACAGCATCACGACTCCGTCACCGGGACAAACAACGAAATCTCCTTCGCCGACTTGATGATTCAATACCGCGAAGCCGCTGAAATAGCCGCCGGACTGGCCAAAAATGCTGCCCGCCACCTTTCCGCTCACATTGCACGGGGAGACGGACGTACCGTCGTTCTCTTTAACACCCAGGCTTTTGATCGCACTGATCCCGCTGTGATCACTCTGGACGCACCCGCAGATTTGTCCGTCTGCCGCCTGCTGGATGCCTCCGGCGGCGAAGTTCCCTTTGAAGTCATTTCCGACACAGCGCTGCGCTGCATCGCGAAAGTCCCTTCCATGGGCTTTTCTGCCCTGACCCTCTGCACCGGCATTCCCGCCGCTGCGGAAGCCGCCGCTGCGGAAGAAACGGTGATTGAAAACGACTTTCTGCGTGTCCGCGTTGATCCCAGCCGCGGTGGCGGTATCGTTTCCCTGTTTGACAAAAAAGCGGGCCGTGAGGTCATCAATGCACAGGATTCCCCTGCAAACCGCTTGGTTGCCCTAAAAGAGACGCACAACCGCATGGAGCCGCAGCATGAATTCTACACCACCGGTCATCAGCTGACCACTGAACACGCGTCTGCCCAAGTTTCCCGCAAAATCACGCCCATCTCTGAAACCCTGACCATCCGAACGGAATTGGGCAACGTGGCGCGAATCACTCAGACTCTGACCCTCTTCAAGGATTCCAGGCGCCTGGAATGCACGACACGTGTGGATGATTACCGGGACGAGGATTGGAGTAGTATCCTCTAAGTGCAGTCGCAAACCCCCAAAAAATCTGTTATACTGA
>CAJMLQ010000163.1 GCA_905214265.1 uncultured bacterium | reverse complement strand
ATCGAAAAATCCTGGTAGATCTGCCGGACAAGGAGGAGCGCCGCCGGTGCTTTGAGCTTTTGCTGCGCAGGACGAAAAATTCCCAAGTCTCCAGCAGCATGATTACCCTACTGTCCGGACGGTCCCTGGGTATGAGTCCGGCTCTTCTAACCTCTGTTGTCAATTTGGCGGCGCGGATGGCAGACCGTTCCGGAACGTCGCTGACGGACAGTGTATTGGAGGAGGCATTTGAGACGACAGTCCACGGGGAAGCGAAGGAATGGAATTATGAAACCCTGGAGCGGGTCGCCTGGCACGAAGCCTCCCATGCGCTGCTCTACCATATGAGCGGCAATACGCCTGCCTATCTGACCATCGTCGCCCGTGGGGACCACGGCGGTTATATGGAACACGATGATGAAGAGGCGGCCTCTCCCCTGAAGACTCGGGAGGAGCTGCTGGCGAACATCCGGGTGTCTCTGGCTGGACGCGGTGGGGAAATTCTCCGTTTCGGCGCGGAAAAAGGGCTGTCCAGCGGTGCCTCCGGCGATCTGAAAAACGCGACAGCTGTTGCCCGACGGATGCTCTGCCAATACGGGATGGACGAAGAGCTGGGAATGGTCTGGAGCGACCGGGAATCGCTGACCGGTGAGGAAGAAGCCCGCGTCCGGCAGAAAATTTCCACCCTGCTCGCAGAGGAAATGCGGGGGGTTCTGACGGTTCTGCAGAGGGAGCGTCCTAGACTTCAGAGTCTTGTCACCGAACTGATGGCGAAAAATCATCTGACTTCCGAAGAAATCCGACGTATTTTGACGCCGTCCGGCGGTTCTGTTGTTCCGGATGTAGTGCCCACCGACCTTGTTTCCGGCTCCGAAGAATATTTAGGCTGATCTCTCGCCCAACAGAAAAGGCGCCTTGAAATTCTCAAGCTGCCTTTTGGTTTGTTTCATCTCAAAAGCTTACGATCTTTTTCTGCATTGCCGCTTAAAGATTGCCCGCATTTTACTGAAACAGTTCACCAACGAGACGGCTGACCGCCGCTCCGTCAGCCTTGCCCTTCACCCTGGGCATCAGCTGTTTCATGATCGCACCCTTGTCCTTTGCCGTGGGGGACTGGATTCCCAGGGTCTTGAGGACATTCTGGAGCTCCGTACGGATTTCGTCCTCGCTCATTTCCTTCGGTGCAAACTCCGAAAGGACACGGATGCGGAACTGGCACTCCTCTATCAGATCCGTCCGGTCCTCCGGAAGGGATTCCAGCGTTTCACGGGTCTGCTTCAGTTCCCGGGCGATCACTTCGTTTTCCTCGTCTTCCGTCAACTCAGCACGTTTGTCGATAAACTTTGCTTTCAGCGCGGAAAGCAGCAGGGAAAGGCATTCCTTTCTGGGCTTGTCCCCCGCTTTCATCGCCTGCATCATCTGGTTTCTCACTTCTTCCATCCGACTCATTTTATCAAACCCCTTTCATCTTCCTGAATCCGGCGCAGACAGTCTTCCAGGCCACCGCAGATCAACACCGCCGGAACAGCCAGCATTAGATTGACCGGAAATTCAAAATTTTCTACCGAAAATCCCATTTCATCCCATTCTCCTAACCTTTCCCGCAGCGTCCCCACATCGGTCAGATACCCATACAGCCGCTTTCCCCTGGCATATGCATATCCCAACTCAAAGCAGGTGCCGCTGTCCGGCTCGCTGCCGCGGAATGGGTCCAGACACGCCGCAATCACGTCACACTGATCGATCAGCGTCAGATTACCGGCAAAAATCTCCTCCGCCTGGTCGCTTTCGTTATCCAGCGGATACAGCCCTTCCAAGCCGTACTGCGCACAGAGCGCCTTGCAGCGGGATCCGTAGGCCAAGGCATCCGGTCGGAACACGTCAAATCCCGCTAAATAAACCTTTTTTCCCATTTGAAACCTCAAAGGCCCCGGAGCATCTGCGCAACGATCTTCGCCGCATCGTCTGCCGCCAGCTTTTCAAAGATGTCGTAATCCATTTCTGCGCTGTCGTCCGCGTTGTCCGAAATGCAGCGAATAATAACGAACGGGACGCCATTGGCTGCGCAGGCATGGGCAACGGCTCCGCCTTCCATTTCAACACAGCAGGGTGTCAGCCGCGACACGATGTCCGCTTTGACTGCGCTGTCCGAGATAAACTGGTCACCGGTGGCGATCCGCCCGACCCGGTACCGGACTTTTCCCTCACAGGCGGCTTCCGCCTTCTCCATCAGGCCGGCGTCTGCTGAAAATTCCCGGAGGTTCGGATAGGATAGAGCCAGTATTCTCTGATCCATGTCGTGATAAACAACCGTATCCGAAATCACAACGTCCCGCACCTGGATTCCGGCGTGGGTGCCGCCCGCAATGCCGGTGTTGATCACAGCACGGACGGAAAAATGGTCGATGAGGATCTGCGTAGTGATTGCCGCGTTGACCTTTCCGATTCCGGAGCAGACAAGCACCGCATCGGTCCCGCCCAGCTTCCCGGCATAGAAATGCCGGCCGGCGAAAACCGTTTCCGTCCGGCCGTCCATCCGATCCCGCAGGAGCTCGACTTCGAGGCCCATCGCCCCGATAATTCCAATAGGGTTCATATGTATGCACGTCCTTTTCTCAATATCTGACTTGCGTCAGATATCCTGTTCTTTTTTGATGCCAAAAATCATACGGAGCAATCCGGACAAACATTTCGGGCTTTTGATGACGACGATCTTCATAGCGGACCTCCCTTTCAGCCTCTGGTGCATCGATAGACTCCCCAGCCGATCAGAGCAATGGCGGTCATTGCCAGAACAAACCGGAAAGAAAGCAGCACCCCCAACAGTATTACAGCGCCGATAGCTATTGCCGCAACAGGGGGCGTCAGCGAAGCGTACCATGGTTTTTTCATGTCGCCCGCCTCCATTCCCCGCTCAGCTTCATCGGTACCCCATCTTATGCAGCGGGAGGCTCTTTGGTGCATTACTCCAATTTGGTCTGAATCAGCAGAAGCGTCCCGCTTGTTACGGAAACCTTCATTTGACTAGCGGGGGCGTGGTGGTTGCTGACTCCAAGGGGAAAGGACGGCTCCAGCACCGCATTTTCCAGAGGATATTCCGCTCCGGTAATGGTCACGCCTTCACAGACGCCGGAGTATGCGAAAACCGAAAGATAGCGATAATCCGGCGAAAGCAGGGCACTTCCACCGTCAATCATTGTGACCAGGTGGTTTTCATCGGCCAGCGTCCCAGAAACCCCGTGCTCCAAAAGATAAGCAAGGGTCTGGATATTGGCATAGGTGTGATCCAGCCGCCCGCCAAGACCGCCCAGCAGCAGAACCTTGCGTGCGCCCAGAGCCATCGCCTTTTTGACCGCCAGCATCATATCGGTATCGTCCTTCTGAGACGGATACAGGATCGCCCCCTCCGGCAGGTTCTCATTCCGCAGGGAATCCATGTCCCCGATAAACGCATCCGGCACAAGGCCCAGAGCATTGGTGTGCCGCAGACCGCCGTCGGCTGCGATCAGGTAAAACGGCGCTTCCGGCAAAAGGGCTCGAACCGCCTCGTAGTCCGCAATGGGGCCCGCGCCAAAAATCACACAATTCAATTGTGCTTGTCCCCCTCCCGCAGCTCCCATTCCCGAATCTGCATGGCGTCCTCGTAAAGCGCCTGATAGCTCTCGTGGCGGGAACGGCTGATTTTTCCCTCATTTACGGCTGCCAAAACCGCGCAACCCTTTTCTTTCCGATGCGAGCAATTCTGAAACTGACAGCCGCCCAGGTATTTCCGGAATTCCCGGAAACATTCCGGAAGCTCCTCTTTCAAAATATGGCCGTACTTTTCGATCTCTACCGTGGAGAAGCCCGGCGTGTCGGCTACCAGTCCGCCGCCCGCCAACTCGTAAAGCTCGACGTGGCGGGTCGTATGGCGGCCGCGCCCCAGCTTGTCGCTGATCTGGGCGGTAGCAAGGCCCAAGTCCGGGATAAGGACGTTCATCAATGTGGACTTCCCCACCCCGGAATTTCCGATAAACACGTTGAGACGACCAGCCATTTCCCGCAAAAGGCCGCTGTAATCCGTCTGGCTCGGTTGGCTGGTAAAGACCTGGAACCCCGCCTGCCGGTAAATTTCCTGTAATTCAGCGCAGTCGGCCAGATCGGTCTTGGTGAAGACCAGCAGCGGTTCGATCTCCTTGCTCTCACAGACCGCGATAAGCTTATCCAGGATCAGAGTATTCGGCTGCGGTTTATCCGCGGAAACCACCAGCACCGCCCGATCAATATTGGCGGCCGGAGGGCGCAGAATCTGGTTTTTCCGCGGAAGGATCTTCGCCACGACGCCGTTTTCCACTTCCACCTGGTCTCCGACCAAGGGAGTGATCCCTTCTTTCCGGAAGATCCCCTTTGCCCGGCATTCCAGCAGTTGGCCGCTCTCCGTACGCACATAGTAAAATCCCGATAGGGCCTTCCGGATCATTCCCTGTTCCATTTCTGCCATCCTTATCAATCGACCGGCGGGGCGTCAAAAGGCGAATCGCCGCCACCCGGAAAAGGTGCTTCCGGTTCCCACGGCTCTCCGGAGGGTTCGGAGTCCTCAGAGGAACCGTCGTCCGGACCAGGACCCGGGCCTCCGCCATTTTCCGTCTCAATGGCATCAAAGTAGTAGCCGTCTGTCAACGTTGCACTGCCTTCATCAAAGTTCATGTCAAAGGAAGCATATTTCCGGCCGTCGATAGATACAACAACGGGCATCGTTCCATTGCCCTTCAGCAGATACACCTTTTCAAGACCTGCTGACGCCGGATTCACAATTTCATTGACTGCTTCTTCCCCATCGACATAAATGATCAGGGAATAATCCTTCGAAACGGCATTTTCGGGGAATACCAGCGTCAGCCCTGCCTCCTTGAAGTATCCGGAACCATTACTCACCGTCAGGGTGATAGTCTCACCCTTCTTGGCGTACTCATTTGCCAGGGTCTGCTCGATCACCGTGCCGGGAGCTTCTTCACTGTCCGCTTCTTCGGAGACCACGACAAAACCCAAAGCCGTCAGCTTTTCTGTGGCACTCTCCAGCGTATAGCCGATTACCTTCGGCACCTTAACAACTGCGTCAGTTTTGGCGCGGCTCACGTAAAGGACGACCTGCGTCCCCTGTTCGACCTGCTGCCCCGCCGGCGGATCTGTCCGGATGACCTTGTCCGGTTCGACAGAATCATCCTCCTGGGTCCGGACGATGTGGTCCAGCCCCATCTTGGAAAGGATATCCTCCGCATCCCCGACGTATTTCCCCGTCAGGTCGGGGATCTCCAGTACCTCAACGCCGGCGCTCAACTTGATCTTGATTTTACGGTTGACTTTGACCATAACGCCGGGGGTTACGCTCTGATCGTAAATCTGCCCCTTGGGATATTCACTTAACTCATTTTCCACAATCTGGAACTGAAAGTTTTTGTATTCCTCCTGCTTGCGGACGTCCTCCAGATACATCCCCACCAGGTTCGGCATGGGGATCTCCGCGACCTTTTCATCGCGCCCCCAGTAGAAGAATCCCAACAGCACCAAAATAGCCGTAATGACGCAGGCCGCTGCGATCCCGGTCAAAATCAGGATCGTCGGGCTGCGTTTGATGATGATTTCCTCGTCGTCTTCCTCTGCCAGAGGCTTTTTCCGCCCGCCGGAGGTTTCTTCCGCCTGAATCGCGCTGACGGAACGGTAATATTTGGTGGCATCTGGCTCGTCCGCCATGTATTTGTACTCGAAAACAATGCTGGGGTTTTGCTTAAATGCGTCAATGGCCGCCAGCATCTCCGCCGCCGAACGGTAGCGGAGATTTTTGTCCTTCTGCATGGCCTTTTCC
>CAJMLQ010000162.1 GCA_905214265.1 uncultured bacterium | reverse complement strand
ACTCGGCTTGCAGTTCCTTGACTTTGGGCAGCTTCTTCACACCCATCTCGTCAAAGGCATTTTTTGCTGCCTGATGGAGCAGGATTTCTTCCTTATGTTCCTCCCGGAATTTTGGGGAATAACCGGCCTCGCGGTAGGCCACATATCCTCTCACCGGGCTTGATTGGCTCGTCCATCAGGATACGGCCCATCGCGTCGGACAGAGTGAAGGGCAGCTTGTCCGGCTGGGGGTGGCCCAGGCTGATGGTCACACTGCCTTGCGGGTCTCCGTCGATCAGCAGCACTTTCTTTCCGGCCTGTGCCAGCCCGATCCCCAAGTTCGCGCAGGTGGTTGTCTTGCCAACGCCGCCTTTCTGGTTGGCGATGGCGATGATTTGCGTGTTCAATAACTTCACCTCATTTCTGAATATTGATATTGCTTCTGGAAATAGAAAAAGCCGCCGCTTCATAAATGGAAAGTGACGGCTTTTCCTGATCCCGGAATACAGTCCCTGGAAATGCAAAAAGCACCCAGTAAAAATACTGAGTGCTTTGCGAATAAATTTATTTTCTTTTGTTCAACTTAGGTCAATTTCAGACAAACTATTTCAAAAAGAAAACGACCTTTTTTCAAGCTGAAAAACGACTCTTTGAGAGGGCAAAATTCCCCGAAAGTTGTCCTATAATTTAGCCCTTTACCCCTCGTTTAAGGCCGGTTGTCCTATATTTAGCCCCGGCAAAATGGGTTAAAATGGGTTTTGTTGTGTCAAATTGTATCAAACCTTTCAGAATGGAAAAACCCCGGAAACCGCATGGTTCCGGGGTTTTTGAGCATTTTTGATAAAGTTTAGCGCTTGCTGAACTGCGGAGAACGACGGGCTGCTTTGAGACCGTACTTCTTTCTTTCCTTCATTCTGGGGTCACGGGTCAGGAAACCGGCCTTTTTCAGGGTGGCGCGGAGCTCCGGATCATATTGGAGCAGCGCACGAGAAAGACCGTGACGGAGCGCGCCGGCCTGTCCGGTTACGCCGCCGCCGGCAAGGGTGCAGACGATGTCGAATTTGCCCTCGGTTTCAGTCAGGACCAGAGGCTGACGGGCAATGGCTTTCAGGGTATCCAGGCCAAAGTAATCATCGATATCCCGGCCGTTGATGGTGATCTTGCCGGTGCCCTGGTAAACTCTCACACGGGCAACGGAATGTTTTCTTCTGCCGGTGCCGTAGAAGTAAGGTTTGGAATCGTACATGTTAATTGCCTCCTTTCACTGATTAAAACTCGCAGGTTTCAGGCTTCTGGGCCTGATTCTCATGCTCGGCGCCCCGGTAAACGCGGAGACGGCGAAGCTGAGCTCTGCCAAGTACGGTGTCAGGAAGCATCCCTTTGATAGCGACGGTCATCGCCTTTTCCGGGTTCTCTTCCATCAGCTTTTTGTAGGAAACCTCTTTCAGGTGGCCGATCCAGCCTGTATGCCAGCGCAGAAATTTCTGCTCAGCCTTTTTGCCGGTGAGAATTGCCTTTTCTGCGTTGACGACGATGACATGATCGCCGCAGTCAACGTTGGGAGTAAAGGAAGGTTTGTGTTTGCCGCGCAGAATGTGCGCCGCTTTGGCGGCTACACGGCCCAGGGGCTTGTCCGTCGCGTCAAGCACATACCATTTGCGGGTGACTTCCGCCGGTTTTGCCATAGTAGTGGACATATTGGTACCTCCAAACAGATTCTTTCGTGAAACCGATGAACAGCCGGCGCAGCGGAAAGGCTCCGCCAGCCGGCACATTTTCACAACGTACTTTATTATAACGGGTGGCGGAAGTTCTGTCAAGAGGAAAAACGGTGATTTTTTAATTTACAGCCGGTATTCTCTCTTTATCGCTTTGAATATCTCAATTTCTCTCTATTTCTTAATTTTCATTCTAATTTGCGTTTGTTGAAGAATTTGCCGGTTTTCTTGCGGAAAGTTGAGAAATCTTGTAGTTTTGTACAGACGGTTCAGGATACTTCGCTTCTCTCAAAAGGCTTTTCCCGGGCAATGTCCTCCAGCAGGCTATAGACCACCGTCAGGGTCATTTGGTTTCCGGAAACAGCGGCGGCGGTTTCCCGGGAGAGAATTTCCGTCCCGAGCTCCTCTTCGTAAAGCCGAGCCATGTTTTCCAGCAGGCCGAGGGCCTCCTCTTCGGTGAAGGAGACAGTCTCCCTGCAGACGAAATGCAGTTCCTCCCGCTCCACGCCGAGAGGAAGGTGGAGGGGCCCCAGTTGAGGCTCAAAAAAGGAAGTGTGGCTCTCGTAAGGCTCTTTGGGCTGGAAGGCAGGGAAGGCCAGGAACAACGGCAGTTTTTTCCCAAAGAGGTCCAGGCGGTAGCGGGTCTTGATTTCACCGGTCTCCTCGGTCACCGTTTGGCGCAGGTCGATGGTGAAAACCTTTTCTGTCCGGGTTTCGGCCAGGATTTTGGCGGCGGCGTGCTGGTAGGAGGTCCGCCCGTCGGCGTTTTCCACCACCCCGCTGACCAGCAGATCTCCTTCATAGACCGACTGGTTGACCTTGACCATGGTCTGGCCGCGATAGGGCTCCAGCACCCGGATCAGACCGGTTTTGGCGGCGACGATGTTGCAGGTCCCGTCGCCGGAGACAGCGGGGCGGGGCGGCTCGGGGACTGCGTCGGCCATCTCCACCTGGATGCGGCTCCCCACCCGGTTTAGGGCGAAAAAAGAGAGGCCGGGCAGTTCGGTCCGGGCCAGAAGGGCGATGTTTTTCAGGTCCGCCGCCGGAAGGTAGGTCCCGGTGCGGAGGCCGTGGCTTTTCAGGACGTCCAAAACCTGCTGCTCGGTGACAGCTTCGGTAGGCGTGACATCTACCGCCCAGAGGAAACACTGGGAGAAAAGCAGGGTTGCCAGAAACAGCGCGGCTCCTATGGGGATGCCCAGCCGCCGGCGGTAGCGATACAGCCGGAAATAAAGGCCCCGCCGGTCCGTTACGTGAAGGCGGACGCCGCTTTTTCGGGCCAGGCGGGCGGTTTGGCGGTAGCGGAAGGCCGAAACCTCCCCCCGGCAGACGCCGTCGCGTTTGCGGAAGCGGCGGACGGCGATCCCCGCGTCCCTGGCGGCGGTGAGAAAGGCCCCTGGATCGGCGCCGGAAACGGTAAATACAGCCACAGGAAGCAAATGCATGGTGGTCCCTCCTTTGCACTGCATGTATATGCGCCAAAAAGGGAGAATATAATGGAAGAGCGAAGGTAAAAGGGAGGAGCGCCGATGAAAGTATTGCGGAAAACTGAACCCCGAAACCGCTGCGGTGAGGGAACCCGCCACATTCCTGTAAAGCGCCGGCGGGAGCCGCTGCTCAGCGCCTTTCGGAGCAAGGTGGAGGAGACCATGGAACCTCAGATCCAGCTGCAGGGCAGCCGGGAGCTTTTTGTGGAGGAGTGCCGGTCGGTGCTGTCCTATGATGATAATCTGGTGAAGCTGCTGCTGAGGGGGATGACCCTGACGGTGCTGGGGACGGGGTTGACCGTCTCGGATTTTACAGCTTCAACCTTCACCATTCGGGGAGATATCCGGTCGCTGGAACTGGAGCCGGTCTCCCGGAAGGGGGCGGAGCGGTGAAGCGGGGGGTTCCGTGGGCCTGCCTGCGGCTGCGGCCGATTTTTCTGGGGAGTTTCGCCGTATTTGCCGGGGCGGCTGTGCTGCTGCGGGGCGGGGAGGTGGCGGCGGGGGTGAAGCAGGGGATCTCCCTCTGCCTGACTTCGGTGATCCCGTCACTGTTTGTATTTTTGATCTTTGCGGATTTTTTGGCGCTGACCGACGTGGGGGACATCCTGTTTCGGCCACTGCGTTTTTTGGGGACAGTATTCGGCGTTCCGGCGGAGACGGTGCCGGTGATCCTATTGTCCCTCATCGGCGGTTATCCGGTGGGGGCGAAGATGCTGGCGCGGATGGTGCGGGAGGGGCGGCTGCAGCCCCGGACGGCGGAACGGCTGCTCTGCTTTTGCGTCAACTGCTCACCGTCCTTTCTCATCGCGGGGGTGGCGCTGCCGTGCTTTGCCAGCGTGGAGATCGGAGCGGTCATGTATGGCTGTCAGGCAGCCGCTGCGGTGCTGACCGGACTGCTGGCCCGGGCGTTCTGGGGGAAGGGGGAAACGCCGTCTGCCGGGGGAGACCGGGAGGAGCCGCGGATGGGGTATTTGCAGGGCTTTGTCGCGGCGGTGACCGAGGCGGGGAAGAGCATGTTTGTCATCTGCTGTTTTGTGCTGGTGTTTTCGGTGATTTCCCACGCCATGGAATTCCTGCCGGGCGGGGTGGTTTGGACGGGGCTTTTGGAGGTGACTGTGGGCTGTGCCGGACTGCCGGGACTGCCGGGGATGGAGATGCTGATACTGGCTACGATTTACACGGCTTTTGGCGGGGTCTGCGTTTGGATGCAGGCGGCCTGCTTCCTCCGGGGGACCGGGGTGCGGATGCGGAAATTTGTCTTTCTCCGGGGATTTTATGTGCTGGTCAGCCTTCTACTGACGGTGTTTTTCGTGCGGAAGCTGGAATTGCCCCTGCCGGTTTTTGCCACGTCCGGGGATCCGGCTCCGGCGGCAGGAGCGGCGACGCTGGGCGCGTCGATACTGCTGGTGGTCCTCTGCCTGATGCTCTTGATAAGCCGGAAGAAGTGTGATAAAATAGGAGCAGGCCACCCGGCGGGGAACGTTTCCCCGGGGCGCGGCGGCTGAGGAGGGGTTTTGTGAAAAGCGTCCTGTTCGGCCGGCACATTGAGCCGGCCTGCGAATACTGTGAGCTGGGCCGTCCCACCCGGGACGGCCAGATGGTGCTCTGCGAAAAAAACGGGGCGGTCTCTCCCTGTTTTTCCTGCCGGAAATTTGTCTATGCGCCGCTGAAGCGCCGTCCCAAGACCCATCAGCTACTTCCGGCCTATCGGGATGAGGACTTCCGCATCGACTGAAAAGGGAGGGAACCGCCATCAGACGGTTTATCATCAACGCCAACGACGCCGGCCAGAGGCTGGACAAGTATCTGACCAAGGCGGTGCGCCTGCTGCCCCAGAGCCTTCTTTACAAGTATCTCCGGCTCAAGCGCATTAAGGTCAACGGGAAAAAGAGCGAGATCCGCTACCGCCTCCAGGAGGGCGACGTGGTGGAGCTCTATATCAGTGATGAATTTTTTTCGGAGGAGGCGCCGGGTTTTCTGGCCGCCCGGCCGGACGTCCGCCCGGTCTACGAGGACGAAAATATCCTTCTGGCGGACAAGCCCCAGGGGCTCATCGTCCATGAGGACGAGGGGGAGAGCGTGGACACCCTTATCAATCGGGTGAAGCGCTACCTCTATGACAAGGGGGAGTACGATCCGGAGCGGGAGGCGTCCTTTGCGCCGGCGCTCTGTAACCGCATCGACCGCAACACCGGCGGGATCGTCATCGTCGCCAAGAACGCCGAAGCCCTCCGCATCCTCAACGAGGCCATCCGAAACCGGGAGATCGAGAAGTTTTATCTCTGCCTGGTCAAGGGGACGCCGGAGCCCCGGTCCGCCACCCTGACCCATTACCACCGGAAGGACGAGGCGGAAAACAAAGCGGTGATCTATGACCGCCCCCGGCCGGATACCAAGACGATGATCACAAAGTATACGGTGCTCCGGACCAACGGGCGGTATTCTTTAGTAGAGGTGGAGCTGAAAACCGGCAGGACCCATCAGATCCGTGCACACATGGCTTACATCGGGCATCCGCTGGTAGGGGACGGGAAGTACGGCTCCAACGCGACGGAGAAAAAGAAGGGCTTTGACTGCCAGGCGCTTTATTCCTACAAGCTGCGCTTCGCCTTCCGAGAGGAGCACGCTCTTTCCTACCTCAACGGGAAAACTTTTCAGGTGAAGGACGTCTGGTTCGCCCGGGACGGCATACCGGAGGCTCTC
>CAJMLQ010000161.1 GCA_905214265.1 uncultured bacterium | reverse complement strand
GGAGTACTTTGAAACTAATGTATCGCCGCCGACATCTACGCCGCATAGTACCACGCCGGCATCACCGCGGGTTACGTCTACAAAATCATTAACATCCGTACCACCGTAATGTTGCATAGGAGAGTGCACATCAACACCTATGAAATTTGTGAGCTTATTTGTGCCGGTACTGTTATCGGCTCCCCAGAGAATGACCTCTTTGAAATTATAAGAGCCTTCTTCATTAGCGTCGGTGTGGTTTTTATAGCCTACAATAACAGCGATTCCTTCTCTTCCGTTATCATCTGTAGCTTTTGGGAAAAAGTTACCGACAGATGCAGAAAGAACAAAAACTTCATCTACATCCCATGTTTTCTTATTGCTATCTGTTAATTGCTTTGTCAGAAAAGAAAACGGATTATCGTACCCAGTTTCATCACACCGTTGCCTATTATTTCCTGCAACAGGTTCAAGCGCTTTGCTGCTGCTGTTCATATAATAGAACCAGCCGCTTAAGAATACATATTCCTTGGTGTGCATGCCGTCCAGCGCCACACATTCCACGGAAAGCTGCTGGAAAAGATACTCAGGCTCGCGAAGACTGTCATCCTTTGCGATGTGGCTGGTATTAGCCCTTGGCAGTTCACGGATATCTCCCACGCGCTGCAGCTTACCCGCTCCGCTGCTTTCATAGTACGCGTAGGCAACGGGGTTGGCACTTTGGCTATCATCAACAATCACGACATCGTTTGTCTTGCTTTTGTTTAAAAAACCGGCGGTAATGATCTCATTTTTACCGTCGCCGTCAATATCACCTACGGCAACGCCGGGACAGGCAAGGGTGTTTGTCGTAGTACTGTCAACTTTTGCGCCGACAGACGCCTTGTCAATGGAAAGGTCGCTGATCCATGAGGTCCCCTTCTTGCCGTAGCCGACGGAAAGCTGGGGTATGCAGGTTTTGTTAGACACTGCGCCGACATAATTACTGCTTATATCTCCCGTGTATGAGAGGGCGACCAGGTCGTCAATACCGTCGCCGTTTACATCTTCGCTGGCAAGAGCCATGCAAAGCTGATTTCGTAACTGCCAGGATTCTGATAAATTTGATTTTTTGTATGCGTCGTTACAGTAGGATTTACCGTTTCCATCATTATCAATGCGTTTGCTGTAGAAAAAGTTAGTTTGATAAGTAACCTCATACAAGCCTAAGCTGTCGTAAATGATAAGGCTGTCGCGGCCGTCGCCGTTATAGTCGCCGGCTGTGATCTGAATCAGGTTACTGGAGTCTACAATGGTGAGTTCGTTTATCAAATTACCGTATCTCGTGGGGCTGTAGCCGCCGTCTGAGAAAAACTCCATTTCCTGTACCACTTCTTTGGTTTCTGCATCGAGGATGTACAGGTGAAAAGAGGCGATTCGATCACCGCTGGTATTGGTGCCGTCGTCTTGGAATCCGATAATTGCCACATAATTCTTCTGACCGCATCCTGTGGGGTCAAATGCGACGCCGCGTGCAAAACGTAATCCTTCAAGTCCTGAAACCGACTGTGTTTCTGCGCGTACATATTGTCTATCTTTATAGACTAAATCATCCAGAATCCTTCCGCTTTTGAATTCATTTCCATCTGATACATATTCAAAAAGCTCAAGCTTTTCCAGCATGGTAAACTGCTCACCCTTTTGAGTACCGTAAGGCGTCAGGGTGTCGTCGTCGAAAGAATCCGGCTCACTGGATTCAGACTGCTCCATCATGGCATTAAAAATCGCTTCACCGCTGGCCTCTGTGGAATTGTAGCCCAAGCCTCCGTCGGCATTGGGATACCAGGGCTTGATGATCATAGACGAATCATCATCACCGGGAAACGGTTGTATTACCATCTCCGCCGACGCCTGCAGCGGAATCAGGCCAATCAGCAACAGTGCGCTGATTACAATTGCTGCGATTCTTTTTTTCATAATTGGTTTTCCTCCTTTAATAAACGGTCCTTTTGGGACAAATACAGCGCGATACCTTTCTTCAGAACACTTAGCTGCGCCTGCAGATAGAATTCATCCTCAAACAGCGCATAGTGGACACTGGCACGGATCAAAATGAAAATCAAAGGGGTGATAATGTCTTTCGGAATTCCGATTTTGCTTTCCAGCTCCGCGGCATATTCGGAATACCTCCGGTTAATGCCTTCGAAGAAATCCTTGCCATGGGACAAATACTTGGGATAGGTGTATACCTGATACATCAGCCGGTATTTCTTTCCGTGCTTTTTTGCCGTCCAGTACGGTATCTCGTCAATGAACCGCCATATGTCCTCAATATCCGTGGGCGCCTTTGCCATAAAATCATCTTCTACCTTGCTCATGCAGTAGGCCGTGGATTGGACGATCAGATCATCCAAATCGGTAAAATAGGTATACAGGTTCGCGGAGGTGCAGCCGCACGCCTCGGCAAGTCCCTTAATGCCTACGGCGCCCAGCCCGTACTCCGCGTAGCACTCATAGCATTTTTCCATAAGCTCGTTTTTCTTGTGTTGGTATTCTTCTTCGTTTCTTACTCGCACATCATCACTCCGTTTCATTAACTGACCGTTCAATTAATTTTAACATAAACAAGTCGAAAATGCAAGATATCTTTTCTTTTTAGGAAGTAATTTTATGAAACTTCGACTGCATGCGGGACTTTATGCCTTCTTGAATATTTTCCGAAAAAGAAAAGCCGCTGTCGATTGACAGCAGCCCAGCTTGTCGATAAACGCAAGTTCAGACGAAAGCCAAACTGGCGTTTTCTCGTATTCTCCTAAAAGGAAAGCCATACCACAAGCAGCAGAAGGAACAAAGCCCCTCCTTCCACTTCCGGATTGCAGATACAAGGGCGCACTTCTATACAGGGTACCCCCATATGTGCACTCTGCGAGGCAAAACGTCCCGGGTACCATCAAACGTCCGGGGCGCTTTACGTCACTGCGTTCCGAACAAGGGGTTGTATCCCTCGCGCCGCTAAAGCGGCTATCCTTTTACCTATTTTACTGTCTTATGAACAACGCACGAAACTGGCAGGGGCTTTCTTTGCTTAAAATGCAGATCAGGTTTCCGGCAGGATCAAATTCTCGGTGGGGGCTTTTCCATAGGAGCGCTTAAACGCCTTATAAAAGGAATTGGTGCTGGCAAATCCGCATTCCGCAGCAATCTGTGCAACCGGCTTCTGCTTTTTGGCGAGAAGCTCCACTGCTTTTTCCATACGCTTCTTTTCAATATAATTGGCGATGGTTATGCCGGTGGCGGATTTCACGGCCTTCTGAAGCTTGGAGACCGAACAGTTGAAGTGCTGCCCCA
Organism: uncultured bacterium; assembly: GCA_905214265.1. Classification (GTDB taxonomy): domain Bacteria; phylum Bacillota; class Clostridia; order Oscillospirales; family Ruminococcaceae; genus Merdivicinus. The sequence goes on along the minus strand of CAJMLQ010000161.1, from coordinate 2,784 downwards.
GAGAATTGAGGCATAGGGAATACTCCATAAAGTGCTGATCTATATATTGCAGAAGTTCCGCGGCAAAGGGGTCAGTCCCGGGCTGCAGGTCCCTGTGAATTTCCTGGCAGAAGCTCCGCACCACCGGTGCGAGCTGTCCATAAAGCGACTCCTGTGCACGATAAGAAGGGATCTCCTGGCTGGCAAGCAGCGAAGGATGTTCCAGTTTGACACAGATGAGCATGGCGCTGATCAGGTCGTAGATGTGCCGGGGCAGCATGGAGTTCTGTGCCGCGGCCAGGTGCATGGAACACTCCTCCAGTTTTGACATGGCCATCGGCTCGTTACCGTAGGTGACGGCGGTATACAGTGTCTGCAGGTCCGTCATGTGAAAGGGCGGCACGGACTTCTGCATCTGGTCCGCAGCGGTACAGATCCGAGCGGCACTGTCCGCGAAGGAACAGCATTCCAGGTCCTGAAGCTGCCGGTATGCCAAAGGCAGGTCTTCCAGCCTCTGGAATGAATCGCTGGCCACGCAGCGGATGGCCAACAGCGGTTCCTCCCGATTGATATTGGCAATCATAAAATTCAAGATCCTGCTGCAGGAATCATAATCGTCCTCAGAAATTAGCAGAAGCAGGTCCGTATCGCTGAACTGCTGCAAGTAGGCTCCAGGCAACACGCTTTTTAAAAAGGACTGAACGATCAGCAGCGGCCCTGCGCAGATCGGCGGCTGAGGATCGGGTGCGGTGGGTTTGAAGTTCAGCATCAGCAGGCGGTACTCCTCCGGAAAAGCGGGAAAATAGGAACAAAACCGCGCGATATCCTCCTGTGCGCCCAGACGGCCAGCGATCGCCTTTTCGAAAAACCGCGCTTGAAGGATCTCCTGCTGAGTATCTATCGTGCTGCGATACTGGCTGATGCTGCGGTCGGCGCGGACAATGCTGTCCGTGATGCGGTCAAAGTCCTCCCAAAGCGTTTTCGGCAGCCCGTGCTTTGCCGTATCTCTGGAGACGTTTTCCGTCTGCAGATTGCTGCTTTTTTCCAGGACGCTGATAATCTTGCGGATGGGTTTCGACGAAACGTGAGTGCCGATCAGGACCCATCCGATAAAAAGCACCAAGCAGGCAAGAGCATACAGACCGATAAACAGATAGGCCGGCTGCATTCTTTTGATAAAAACATGATTCGGAATGTGAACCTCGATCTGAAGGCCGCCTATGGATGTGCTGTCGGAAAGGGTCCGATAGCCGGTTTCGCTTTCCGGGAGATCGGAATACAGGACTTCTCCGTCGCTGCGGATAAGGGTGATGTAGGATCCATCTGAACCAGAAGGCTCGACCAGTGCCTTTTTCAGATCTGCAACATCAATACAGGCATACAGATAGGCAGTTTCCGTCCAGCGAAGAGCGTATATCACCGCATTGTATTCCTGACTATTGGTGCGGATGTGCTGGACAGGAAGAAAGCCGTTCCGGTTTTCCCGCAGCAATTCCACCCACTGTATATAGTCCAATTGGCCGCACTGGAAAAAATCCGGGTAATACACGGTGCGGTCCTGAAAGGAAATGCTGTATGGCGTGATTACAACGTTCTGCTCAAATTGCAGCGCCGAATCCTTTACCAGCGGCTGTGCCGCCATCAGGCCCTGAAAAGTATTCCGCATCTGCCTCCGGGTGGCAATGTCCACACTGGAATAATCCGGATGCGCATAGCGGCAGATAAGAAACCGCGAATCCTGATTCAGCGCCTGTGACACATTCAGCATCCCATTGGCAACGGCCTCCAGTTGGGCGGTCCCAGTTGCCAGCTGTTTTCGGAACTTTTCCAACTCGAGATCGGAAAAAGTGTTTTGCAGGTAAATGCAGAGGGGCACCAGCACCAGACAAAAAACCATAGAAAAAGAAAGAAAGACCGCGGCAAACCATTTGGACGAAGCTGATTTTCGAGGCCGGGGTTTTTTGATCATATCGCATTCTCTCCATCATTCTGAAATACGGGTGCCAGCGCCGGATGGCGCGAATCCAAAGATAAAGTCATTCGTTTTTATTGTAACAATTATATTCTCCGTCCGTCAAGGGAGCCCCTGCGAAAAACGATTATTTCAACCTGGAAAACGAAAATTTCCACGTCTGCAGCCAGTAAAAAACGATATTTTCATCCTCGAATATGATAATTTCAAGTTGATTTTTTGTGCATATTGTCTTATGATGGAAATACAAAATCTCAAGGAGGTCTACCGCAAATGAGTAAAATCCGTTCTTGCAAGTGGATATCTCTCGTTCTCGCATCCACGTTTGTTTTGTCGGCCGTAACCGGCTGCGGCTCGGGAGGGAGCAGTTCTTCCGGCACAGCCAGTACACCTTCCTCCAGTGAATCGCCGGTTTCCTCCGGTGACAGCGCCTTTGATCCGAAAAGTATTACGGAAGGAGTCAAACTGACCGTCTGTGCGCCGGAAAACATTAAAATCGAGGATTACAATACCAATCTCATGACCCTCGCCATTGAGGATGCCTTGGGCGTGGATCTGGAATTCACCGTCCTTCCCTCCGCAGACTATGGAAACAAGCTGAACGTTATGGTAACTGGCGGTGATACCCTTCCGGATATCATCTTTAAACCGAATCAAAGCAGTGTCACTATTTGGGGACAAGAAGGTGCGATCATCCCGCTGAACAAATACTATGAAGATCCCAATATGTCCCCCAACATTCACCAAGGTTACGAACGCGCAGGAGTCGATATATCTCTCTATTTAATGTTTACTGAACAATGGCCCATTTTTTCTGCGGTGAGAAAACGGCC
>CAJMLQ010000160.1 GCA_905214265.1 uncultured bacterium | reverse complement strand
GAGACTCTCCGCTACAACCCCGACACCGGCGAAACCGAGAGTATGCGGGGCAAGGAGGACGCCCAGGACTACCGCTATTTCCGGGAGCCGGACCTGGTGGCCATTCGTGTGTCCCCGGAGGAGGTAGAAAACCTTCGCCGCACCCTGCCGGAGCTGCCCGATACCAAATATACCCGCTACACTGGAGAACTGGGTCTGCCAACGGAGGACGCCCGGCTGCTGACCAAATACCGGCGGGCAGCGGAATTCTTCGACGAGGCTGTTACGGGGCTTTCCTCTCCCAAGACCGCGGCCAACCTGATCTTAGGGCCCATCTTCCGGCGGCTGGAGACCGATTCCGCCAAGGAGGCGTTCCAGCTGCCCTTCGAGGCGGCGGAATTCCGAAAGCTGCTGGTACTGTTGGACCAGGGAAAGCTTCGAATGAGCCTGGCCAAGGCCGTCCTGGAGAAGATGCTGGACACCGGGGAGCCGGTTTCGAAGCTGGTGTCCGCCGAAGACCTTTCCGGCGTGGACGACGGGGCGCTGAAAGCCGCCTGCGAGGCTGCTGTGGCCGCCAATCCCGGTGCAGCCGCTGACTACCGCGGCGGCAAGGAAAAGGCCCTCAAGGCCCTGATCGGCGCGGTAATGAAGGCGACCAAGGGACGCGCCGATGCGGCGAAGGCCGAAGAGATGCTGATCGCCCTGCTCAAATAAGGCTCCTGACTCTGTAAAAAGCCGCCCTCCGGCCGGAGGGCGGCTTTTTCAGCTTTTGACTATTTCCTGCTGATTCTGGCGGTATTCCCGGGGCTTGATCCCCTCATACCGCACAAAGGCGCGCTTGAAGGAAAGTTCCTTTTCGTAGCCAACCCGGCGGGCGATCTCCGCGATCGGCGCGTCCATAGTGCGGAGGTATTCCTTGGCTTTTTCCATGCGAATGCGGCAGAGATAATCGTAAAAGTTAATTTTCACCGTGGCTTTGAAGATGTGGGAGATGGCGGAAACAGACAGCCCCAGCTGATCCCCCAGCATCTGGAGAGAAAGGTCCGGATTTTCGAAATTGGCGTCTACATAGCGGAGAATCTGCTCCCCGGCGCTCCCGGTCCGGCCCTCGCTGGAATAGGATGCGCGGCCGCAGATCTGGCGGGTCAGCTCCGTCAGGTACTCCCACTGTTTTTCACCGCTCGATTGGCCGAAGCTCTCCTCAAAGACGGCGGCGGGGCCGGAAGAATCCATTTCCAACTCGTCCATCAGCCGCAGGATGGTGTCAAAAATCATGGAAACCACCTTCATCTGCTGGGCGGGGGTGAGCTTCCGGCGGTCATTTTCCCGCCGCAGCTCCTGAAGAATTTTCAAGGCTGGGGCGGCGTTCCCCAATTTCAGGTTATTGATCAGCTGCAATTCCCAGTCTGTGGGATAATAGCACCGGGACGCCGGAAACGGATGGGACAGACGCCCGCTGTTTCCGGAAAAGCGGAGACTGTCGCTGCGCTCCTTGGCGGCCTGGTAGGATTTGCTGATTCCGATGATCCCCTTTTCCTCCGTTCCGCAAGAGATATGTAGGGAGACGTCCATGCTTTCCCGGATGTAGCGCGGCAGCTTTCCCATCAGCTTTTCCGCGGCCTGCAGTCCTTTCGGCTCCGGAAAATTCAGGATAGCCACGATGTCCTCGTCCAGCGTTTCCATCAGGTCGAAAGGAAGCTGTTCTGCCATCAGCCCAGCCTTGATATTCAAAAAGAGGGTAAAGCGCTTATCTCCTCGAGCCTCCGTACAACGGAACACCAATACAGTAAAATACTGGCTGTTCTCATAGCGGATCTGAAAATCGTTCATCTGCGCCTGGATTTTTTCGTCCGCAAAGCAGCCGTGGAGCAGATTGAACAGCAGATTGTTCCGTGCGGAGTTCTGATACTGCTGCACCATGGCGTTCAATTTTTCCTTCTCCGCAGTCAGACGATCAAATGCGCTGCCAATTGTTTGAAACTCCGATTCTCGCTTGTCCCCGCCGATCCGGTTGACCAGATTCCGGATGGGGCGGTAGCTGACCGCAGCCAGCAGGTAAGCGGCCAGCAGCCCCATGGAAAGAGTGAGCAAAAGGGCCACAAGCGCGGCGGAAAACTGTTCAAACTGCCCGGCAGGCTGGGCCTCTTTCAGACCGATTTTGTAGCTCCAGGAAAACAAAGTGGAGGGAACATTGCCTGAATACCCCTCCTCGTCCGCCGACTGGGTCTGATAGTGATAGAGTTCGGAACCGTCCTCCACGGTCATGGAGAAGTCCACCAGATCGCTGAAACGGAATTTCTCCAGATAGGAATCCAACGTGCCCTTGCCGATGCGGACCAGGAGGATCGCCCGGGATTCGCTGAGGACATCCAGGCTCTGAATCACCAGAAGATCGTCAGAGCCCGTAATCACGCTGCTTTCTCCGGCGTTCACCACCTGAAAGCGTCCGGCTTCCCGAATGATCGCGCGCAGCGCCTCCTGTCCAGTAGCCTCCTGGATGCCTGTAATCCGGAGCATTTCATCCATTTTCCCCCACCCGGCAGGAGTAATCGCCTGATCCTTGGTCGGGAGGAGAACGGCCAGATAATCTGCCACACCCAATGAGGCTGCATGCACCAGCAGCTCCTGACTGATATCGTTCATGCGGGTTGCGTCGAAATACCGGGTGATGATATCGGAATCCGAACGGACGCGCTGGAGCCAGTTGGAGGCTAAAAGCCGGTCTCCAAGGCTTATGATATCAAAAAATTTCCGGTCCACCACGCTGATGATGTTGGAAACGTTCTCTTCATAGCTGTTCTGTTCCCATTCCCGGTTTTCGCGCTGGATCTGGCTGTAGAAAAGCGAACAGAAGATGACAATGGGAATCGCCAAAATGGCAAAGTAGGACAGGACCATCTGCCGGAACAGCTTGCTCTTGACACGTTTGGGCATTCTGCGCATCCCCCTGCATTCCAGTATCTGCGAACTCCGCCGCAGAAAAAACAAGCAAGGGAAAACAGGCGGCTCCGCCTGCTTTCCCGCTTTTCAGTATAGCATACCCGGCTGGAAATGTCCAATTATTTCTGTGCTTCCAGGAACCGGGCATACAAGTCCTGATCGATTTCGAGGATTTCGTCCAGGCCCAGCTCCTTCAGCTCTTCCATGTAAGTATCCCAGTCGTCCAGAGACTTCTGACCCAGGATCAGCTGGGTGGCCAGCTCCTTGGAGTAGGTGTCCAGATCTGTTTTCAGCGTGCTCTTGCGCTCCAGCTGCTCTGCGGTGGGAAGAGCGAAATAGCTGGCGTTGCCCAGGGGAAAACGAGGCTCGTGATCGATGATCTCCTTCTGAAATTCAGCCTTTCCACCGCTGCGCCCTTCAATTTCGGTCTCCATAGCGGCGAAACGGATCTTCGGGAACGCAGCGTTGCCCCAGAGCCAGTCACCATGAATCGTTCCGTTTTTCGCACATTCCTCCCAATGAGCGTTGTCGATGTTAGAAAGATATTGCTTCTGCCCATCTACAACCTCGTAGGTCTGGCCTTCGATGCCCCAGGTTTCCAGTGTCTCTGCATCCGCACAGTAGATGACATCCAACAGAGAAGCGGCCGCGTCCAGGTTGGTGCAGGCTTTGGTGAAGCCCCAGCGCCCTGTCACATACTCCGAAGGCTCGATGGCGATGGAGGGTTCGATGCCGTCCACTGCCGTCAGCGCGGCGATGGGCTGGAAGTAGACCTCGGTATCGGCGTTGACGGAAGGTTCCAGCCACGCCTGCATGGCATAAGTATAGGTGGCACCGACCTTGTTCTCCGCCATCTTCTGATCCTGCAGGTCGCTGGTGGTGGCGCCAATGAGACCGGTGTCCAAGATGCCCTCGTTGACCAGCTGGTTCAGGTAGCGGAAATAGTCTTTGATACCGTCCTGATACCAGGGGGAGACAACCCTCTGGTTGGTCAGGTCCACGCTGGTCAAATCGCTGCCCAGGCCAAACCACTGGGAGATGCCGTTGGAAAAAGTCGAGGGGTCGAAGGCCAGAATTTCATCCGCTGTGCCAGAACCATTGACGTCCTGATCCCGGAATGCCTTCATGACGTTGAGAAACTCCTCAGCGGTCTTTGGGGTGTCCATCCCGATGATGTCCAGCCAGTCCTGGCGAATGGCGATCATCATGCAGGTGGAGCCTGGCTCGCCGCCGTAGGTGGTTCTCTGCGCGATCGGGATCCAGTACATATTGCCGTCAGCGGCAGTGCAGGTACCCCTAACAAAAGGAATCTTCTCATTGAGGAAAGCCAGCGCCGTGCCGTCTCCTTTTTCAAAGATTTCGTTAATCGGCAGCAGGATCCCCTGATTGGCCAGATTCAGCGCAGTGGTATCGTCCAATTCAGAAAGGTTGGCAAAGTCCGGAAGATCGTTTGCGGAAGCCAAACGGGTCTGGATAACCACCTTATACTGGTCTCTTGGAATGATCTCCAGCTCCACGGCAACGCCCTTATCCGCCATATTCTGCTCCAAAACCTGCCACACCGGATATTTCTCACGCTCGGCCAGTTTCAGATAGGGGTTGTCGGATTCCGGAGTCAGCACCTTCAGGGTGGCCAGGCCACCGCTCTGAGCCGCAGCGCTGGAATCGCCTGTGGATGTAGGGATGCTTGCTGTCTGGGAGGATTCCTTGCCGGAACCGCTTCCGCAGCTGACCATAGCCGCCGCGGACATCATTGCTGCCAGCGCGATGGCGATGGATTTTTTCAGATAGCCTTTCATACAAAAACCTCCTGTGTTCTATCGTGTGGCGGGACATCCCGCCTGGATACCGTTTGTCAGCCTTTCAGGGAGCCCAGCATAACGCCCTTGACAAAGTATTTCTGGAAAAAGGGGTAGACGAAAATAATGGGAAGAGTGGTAAAAATGATCATCGAGTAACGAATTTGAAGATTCGAGAGCTTCTGCCGTGCCATGGCTTCGGCGGCTTCGGCCGAGACTTGTGAGAAATCCACCGTTTGCTGGACCAGCACCCGGCGCAGATAGAGCTGCAGGGGCTGAAGTGTCTCCTTGGGGAGATACACCATGGGCCGGAACCAGTCGTTCCACACGCCCACCACCGTATAGATGGCGATAACCGCCAAAATGGGCTTGGCCAGCGGAAGGTAGATGCGGGTCATGATCTTGAAGTGGTTGGCTCCGTCGATCTTGGCCGCCTCCCGCATGTCCTCGGGGATGGAGCGGAAGTAGGTGTGGCAGAGGATGATGTTCCAGACGTTGACCGCTCCCGGCACGATAATCGCCCAGATGTTATTATACAACCCAAGTTTGGTCATGACCAGATAGGTGGGGATGAGTCCACCGCCGAAATACATGGGGATCAGAAGGAACACCGTCACCAGCTTCCGGCCGATGAGCCGGCTGCAGGTCAGCGGATAGGCGCACAGGGAGCATACCACGATCATCAGACCGGTGTCCGCCACCACATAGATCAAGGTATTCCAGTAGGAGCGCCACAGGGCTGTGTCCTGAAACAACATCTTATAGGAATCCAGGTAAAGCCCCTTGGGATAGAGGTACACCCGCATACTGGCGGCCTCCAGAGGGTCGCTGATGGAGAGAATAAACACATAGTACATTGGGTAGAGCGTAACCAGACAGATGATTGCCAGCACCACATAGATGGCGGCATCCGCCAGCCGGCTCCCTTCCCGGATGCGGTTGGAATGAGCCATAAAATCCCGCCTTTCGAAAAATTGTACAGTGCCGCGCCTTAAAACAGGCCGTAGTTGGTAACCTTGTTGCTGATAAAGTTGGCGACGAACACCAGGGCAAAGTTGATAACCGACGAGAAGATGCCGACTGCGGCGGTGTAGCTGAACTGCCCGCCTTCGATGCCGACGCGGTAGATATACGTTCCGATGACGTCGGCGGTGGGATAGGTTGCCGTGTTGTAGAGCAGGAGGATCAGGTCGGTATTGGAGCCCAGGATGCCGCCTACCGCCATGATGAGCATGATCGCGATAGTGGGGAGAATAGACGGGATCGTCACGTGCCACATCTGTTGGAGACGGTTTGCTCCGTCCAGCCGGGCCGACTCATACAGCGCCGGGTCGATGGCTGACATGGTGGAAAGGTAGAGGATGCTGTTCCACCCAAAGGACT
>CAJMLQ010000159.1 GCA_905214265.1 uncultured bacterium | reverse complement strand
GTATCAGAGTCAATAGGCTTAACGAAAAAGTTACAAGATGTCTGTGTAAGGTAATGACAGAATAGCGGTGTGCTGGCGAACTATGCTTTATTTTGTTTTTTATCTAAATCATTCAATAGGGCGGTAGCAGCCCTATTGGCAAGGGGATTCCAAAAGGGAACAGCGTTCTCCTTTGTCTGGGGTGTTCAGAGGGGATAGTGTTCCCCTTTGACCGGAAGAATCCAAAGAAACCGGCGGTTTCGTGGCACACGATTTTCCGTAGGAAAGTCTAGTGTGTTATACCTTTGTGGAGCAGATGGCAGCCGGAATTGTAGCACACCCTGAAAAGTGTGGCCACAGTTGCGGCGTTCTGGCGGGAAAGGTTGCCCCTTGCGGGGCAGCATAAGCGACAGAAAAAGGCTGGCAGGCGGTGCGGGCAAGCACTGTCTGTCAGCCGTGTCATTTGCGGAACAAAGGTATATCAAAGCCCCCGTCAGCCGCTGCTTCCCATCGTATCAGAACCACCACGGCAGCTTTCCGCGCAGGCTGTCCATCGCCTCGCCCTCCACCTTCTTTGTCCAGCTCTCGCTGAGATGGAAATGGAGCGCCGCGCCGATCAGCGGGTGCTCGATTCCATCGGTAAAGCCATAGCGGTACAGCAGATAGGTCTGCTCTCTGGCTGTCAGCTTGTCCAGCGCCGCATACAATTCTATCAGCTGCTCTTTTTGGATATAGATTTGCTCCGGCGTTTGGGTGTGAGGGTCGGCTATGGCTTCGATCCGCAGCATCCGTTCATCCTCTGAGAGAACGTCATCCAGATATACTCTCTGGAAGCCGGGGCCGTCTTTCTTATCCGCCATCCGTTGCTCAAATAAACCGAGGGCGGCGCGGATGCAGTCCGTCATGGCGTTGCGGAGCGCCGGTGCTGCATAGGTCAGAAATTTCATGCCCCGTCCGGCATCAAACAAAGGGATCGCGTTCAGCAGGCCGATATTTCCCTCCTGCATCAAATCATCCAAATCAATTCCAATATCATTTTCATCCAGCCCCATGTTTCGGTATTGCTCCAGCGCAATTTTTCGGATGAATCCCAGATTCTTTTCCAGCAGAATGTCACGGGCAGCCGTATCCCCTTTCTGTGCCAGTCTGCACAGCTGCTCATTGCTCCGGGTCGGCATTTTGCTTCTCCTGCGCGTGGTCTAAGGTGGATTGGAGAAATTCCGTCAGCGCCTGACCGAACTTGTCTAATGCTTCCTTTTGCACACCGTCCATCCCCGCTGCGCTCTGGGTGACGGCGGCGGAAATCATTTCGGGCGTGATGGTCGGAGTATGAACATCCGCCCCTTTGGTGAGTTCGGTAAACATCTGCTGAGTGATGCCCTTGGTCAAGGACTGCGCTGCTGTGAAATCGTTGCCGATCTCTTTCTTCACTTCCCGCAGCGCCGCCATAAATGTGTTCTGTATCATCGTCAGGTCTGCCTGATATACGGGAACTTTCTGCCGGTTGACAGTTCTGGCCGCCTGCACCGCAGCGTCTGTTTTATTGTTTCGGCGCAGCATGGCGCTGAGAGTAGTAAGCATCTGGTTCTGTCCGGCGAAACCGGCGGCCAGCGTATCGTCAAAATATTGCTCAATCATATAGGTGACTTCTGCAAAGCGAGGGCTTTCCAAAAGGCGGTTGACGATCTCTGCATTGGCTTTTCCGGTGTACAGATTCCGCGCCGCCTGCACCGACAGGCCCAGTTCTTCAATATCAAAATTTGTCCGGTCGGGCGTGTTGACTTCCCCCAGCAGGAAATCTGTGGAGACTTCAAACACTTTCGCAATGCGGAGCAAATGTTCTGTGCTGATCTTATCAGTCTTACCGCTGACAAACCGGCTGATGGCGCTCTCGGTGCTGCCGATGCGGGTCGCCAGCTGTGCCTGGGTAATTTTATGTTCCTTCATAAGCTCCTGCATCCGCTGCCGGATATTGCCGGGCAGATAGGCTCCCTCCATGTGACGCACCTCTCTTCTGAAAACTCTCTTTATCCATTATACCTGATAAAACCAGCGCGGGCAAATGCTTTCCGCTGGCTTCGCCGCTCTGAGGTCTTGCATTTTTGCAAGATTTCAGGGCGGCGTTTTTTCATTTCTTGCACTTTTAGCGGATTTTTCGGTTTATAGGCTTTTTCCCCGTATATTCAGGCAGACGGGCAGATACCGTCAATAAATAATGGAGGACAAAGCCTATGAATTTATTTGAAACTGTAAAATCCGCTGTCACCGTGAAGCAGGCCGCCGAATACTACGGCTGTAAGGTCAACCGGGGCGATATGATCTGCTGCCCCTTCCACGATGACCGGCATCCCAGCATGAAGCTGAACAGGGATTATTTCTATTGCTTTGGCTGCGGGGCTACCGGGGATGTGATCGATTTTGTGGCGCGGCTGTTCGGCCTGAGCAGCTACGAGGCCGCAAAGAAGCTGGCCTATGACTTTGGCATCGACCCGGACAAGCCCCCGGCAGCGATGGCTTTGAAAAAGCCCTATCCGCTGGCGCGGGCTTTCCGCAACGATGAGATACACTGCCAGCGGGTGCTCTGCGATTATCTGCATCTGCTGGAACGCTGGAAGGTCGAATATGCCCCGCAATCGCCGGAGGATGAACTGGATGACCGCTTTGTGGAAGCCTGTCATATGATCGAGTATGTAAATGATTTGTTGGACGTTCTCATGTTTGCGGAACTGAAGCAGCGTGTGAAAGCGGTGGATATGCTGCTGAAGGACGGCACTATCACCGCGCTGGAGCAGCGGCTCAGACGTCTGGAAAAGGAGGTGCAGCACCGTGGCGAAGAACGAGCAATCGCGTGAGGCCAACCAGCCCATCTGGTTTGACGGCAAGAGTATCAATGAAGCCCTGTTTTGTGATGATTTTCTCGGCAGACACAAAATCATCTACACAAACGGGGCTTTTTTCACGCCTGATGGCCGCGTGACCGATGAGCTGCCACTGCGTGGAGAAATTTTTGAGGAACTGAAATGCTGTGCGGTCAGCAATATCCCCCGCAAAATCAGCAATATCGTGGAGCTGATGAAGCTGGCGGCGCTGGTAGAGGATTTCCCGCCGGAGGCTGACCGCATTCATCTGGCAAACGGCACGTTGTTTCTGGATGGCTCCTTTACGGAGGGAAAACCGGACATCGTGCGTTGCCGCCTGCCGGTGGCCTATAATCCCGATGCGCCCACGCCGACCCGCTGGCTGGCTTTTCTGGATGGGCTTCTTTACCCGGAGGACATTCCCACTTTGCAGGAATATATCGGCTACTGCCTGATCCCCAGCAACAAGGGACAGCGCATGATGGTCATTAAGGGCAATGGCGGCGAGGGTAAGAGCCAGATCGGCGCGGTGCTGTCCGCCCTGTTCGGCAGCAACATGAAGGACGGCAGCATCGGCAAAATTTCCGAGAACCGTTTTGCCCGCGCTGATCTGGAACACATTCTGCTGTGTGTCGATGATGATATGCGGATGGAGGCCCTGCGGCAGACCAACTATGTCAAATCCATCGTCACCGCACAGGGTAAAATGGATTTGGAGCGTAAAGGCAAGCAGAGCTATCAGGGATGGATGTGCGCCCGGCTGCTGGCATTCAGCAATGGCGACTTGCAGGCTCTCTTTGACCGCAGTGATGGCTTTTATCGGCGGCAGTTGGTGCTGACCGCCAAAGAGAAACCTGCCGACCGTGTGGATGATCCCGACCTGGCAGAGAAGATGAAGGCCGAGGTGGAGGGCATTCTGCTGTGGGCTTTTGCGGGATTGCAGCGGTTGGTAGCGAACAACTTCAAGTTCACCGAGAGCCAGCGCACCAAAGAGAACCGGGAGGCCGTCAAGCGGGACAACAATAACGTGTTTGATTTTCTGGAATCCGAGGGCTATATCCGGCTGAAAGCGGATGCGTCCATCAGTTCAAAGGATTGCTACGACATTTACCGGATGTGGTGCGAGGAAAATAGCCTGACTGCACTCAAACGCCGCAGCTTCAGCGATGCGCTGGTGGCAGCCTGCGGTAAGTACAATCTGGAACACTGCAACACGATTACCAATTCGGCAGGACGCCGGGTATGGGGCTTTATGGGGATCGAGGCAGTGGCAAGGCCGCATATAAACGAGTTTACGGACGCTTCACAGTGTACGTACGTACCGGAAGACTGGCGGGATTGATTTCCGATCTGGTCGCCGGTACGTATGTACGCAGCGATTGACCCTGTTACCTCATATATTGTAGAGGCGCTTCATTTGGATAAAGTGGTCGTGCCCATTTTGGGTACACCTATTTTGATGTGTAAAAGTGGTTATGGATATTTTGTCCAACACCAGAACCGTGAAATTCTTCGCGCTTTTGTGCTGTGAAATAGGTGTGGTCATTTTGACCACACCTGAAGCGGTCAGTAAAAGCGGTGATTTTGCAGGCATATTTTAGAGCAATCTCAAAACAGCGAAATGTTTCTCTTTTATCCGTATACAGTTCGCCGGATGGCGGCTCACGGAACGACGTACAGATTGCAGCATTTTGTGACAATACAGCCCGAACAGTGAAAAGTCCCGCATTTCTGTGAAGTCGAATATTCCGCCGTTGACCAACGATACGCAGGGAATCATTTCTATCGCAAAACAGCATTTGCACAAATTTCACCATTGACCAAAGCCGGTGCGCTCCCCAGCGTAGCCGGTTCTTTTTATGACGCAACCGAAAATCATGTTTTATCTATCAAGTGACAAAGGGCTTCACTTGCGAAAATGGAGGAATATATTTTATGAAGTCAAGTATCCGAAACGAAATCAAGGCGCAGATCATCCGCGCCGGTTACACCATGCAGGAAGTCGTTGACCAGCTGCACGATGAGTATGGGTGGAGCGACAGCGTATCCAATCTTTCCGGAAAATTGCAGCGGGAATCGCTGCGGTATCGGGAGGCCGTGGAGTTGGCTGACGTGCTGGGATATGACATTGTCTGGCAGAAACGGAGGGATTGAGTATGGAAAAAGCACAATACGCGATTATGCGATTTGCCAAATATAAGGGGCCTGAAATCGGCAATATCGAGGCCCATAACGAGCGCACAAAGGAAAAGTACGCCAGTAATCCCGATGTGGATACCAGCCGAAGCAAGTACAACTTCCATCTGGTCAAACCGCCCGGCAAGTACCGGGCCAAGTCAGAGAGGCAAATTGCCGCTGCCGGATGCCGTACCCGGAAAGACAGTATCCGTATGATCGAGACGCTGTTCACAGCCAGCCCGGAGTTCTTTAAGGGAAAGAAACGGGCGGAAATTCGGGTATTTTTCGAGGAAGCTCTGCACTTTCTGGAACAGCATCAGTCCAAAGAGACAATTATATCCGCCGTGGTGCATATGGACGAGAAAACGCCCCATATGCACCTTTGTTTTGTCCCTTTGACGGAGGATGGCAGGCTCAGCGCCAAAGACATCATGGGCAATAAAAAGAAGCTGACCTGGTGGCAGGATGAGTTTTGGAAACACATGGTCAAGAAGTTTCCAGATTTGGAGCGTGGCGAGAGCGCCAGCCTGACCGGGCGCGACCATATCCCGCCCCGCGTATTTAAGGAGATGACCAGACTGACCAAACAGAAAAGCAAACTGGAGGATCTGCTCACTGGAATCAATCCCTTTAACGCCAAAAGCCGGGCGGAGGAAATCTGCAAGATTCTGGATACCTATATTCCCAGCGTGGAGAAGATGGACACACTGCTGCGGAAATATGGCGTAGCCTTCACGAAAACAGCATCCGAAAACAAAAAGTTGAAAACGAAAAATGCCGAACTGGAAGAATCTCTTGCATCGGCGCAGAAGGTCAGCACCCTAAAGCAGATCGAAGACCTCAAGCTGCGGCGCGACTATGACAGTGCCGTGGCGATTTTGGAACAGATACCGGCAGAAGTTTTGAACATCTATGCGCAGAGCAGCCATAGAGGAAAGGAGCGGCCTATTGAGCAAAGTTTATGATGATCCAAAATATAATGCGGCATTTGACCGCTGTGTTGATGTGATGGCGCGGCTGTTGCAGAAGTACGGGCCACAGCTGTTGGGGCAGATGCAGGAGACTGAGAAGGATGGCCGTACACAGTCTGCGGCATCAGGAAAGCAACCCGTTCCTGTGTATCAGGAATTTGACAAAGCCGCTTGATATAAATTAAATTTACACGTTGCGTATTTGTTT
>CAJMLQ010000158.1 GCA_905214265.1 uncultured bacterium | reverse complement strand
TCCATCATGCTCATCACCCACGATCTGGGTGTTGTGGCGGAGACGGCGGACTATGTCGTTGTCATGTACGCGGGGCGGATTGTGGAGAAAGGCACCGTGCAGGATATTTTCCACCATCCCAGCCACCCCTACACCCTGGGGCTTATGAAATCCCGGCCCAATTTTGTGGGGGAAAACGACCGGCTTTATTCAATTCCCGGCAGCGTTCCCAACCCGGTGGATCTGCCAAACTACTGTTTTTTCCGCAACCGCTGCGAAAAGGCGTGCGAAGCCTGCGCAGGGCCGTATCCGAAAATGGTCGCATTGAGCGAGACCCATCAGGTAGCCTGCTATCTCTATGACGGCGAAAATCAGAAGGAAGGGGATGTGGACAGTGGAAAATCAGACAACTGAGAACCTTCTGGAAGTAATCGACCTCAAGAAGTATTATCCCATCAAGGCGGGCGTTACCCAGCGAGTGACCGGCCACGTGAAAGCGGTAGACGGCGTCAGCTTTTCCATCAAACGGGGCCAGACCTTTGGGCTGGTCGGTGAATCCGGCTGTGGAAAGTCCACCATCGGCCGCACCATCCTGCGGCTGACCGAGCCTACGGCCGGCAAGGCGATCATCGCCGGCAAAGATGTGTTCGCACTGAAGAAAAAAGAGCTGCGGGCCATGCGGCCAAAGATGCAGCTGATTTTCCAGGATCCCTATTCCTCCCTTGACCCCCGCATGCCCATCGGCGAGGTGATCGGCGAGGCGGTCCGCGAGCACGGCATCGTCTCCAAGGCCGAATACCGGGACTATATCCTGAAGGTCATGAAGGACTGCGATCTGAAGCCTTACCAGATTGACCGGTATCCCCACGAATTTTCCGGCGGTCAGCGGCAGCGTATCTGCATTGCCCGGGCGCTGGCGCTGAATCCGGAGCTCATCGTCGCGGACGAACCGGTTTCTGCACTGGACGTTTCGATTCAGGCCCAGGTCATCAACCTGATGCGGGACCTACAGGAGAGACGAGGACTATCCTACCTGTTCATCTCCCATGACCTGTCGGTCGTGGAATATATTTCCGACGTAGTCGGAGTTATGTATTTGGGCACGCTGGTGGAAATGGCGCCGAAGAAGGAGCTTTTCAAGAACCCGTCTCATCCCTACACCAAGGCGCTGCTCAGCGCCGCTCCGGTACCGAATCCGGACATGAAGGGTAATCGGATTATCCTCCAGGGGGATCTGCCGTCTCCGGCGAACCCTCCCCAGGGCTGTAAGTTCCACACCCGCTGTCCGCACTGCATGGAGATCTGCAAGACGCAGGCTCCAGAGTACAAAGACTACGGCGGCGGCCATTACTGCGCCTGCCATTTATACGACAAGGCGGCAGAGTAAGCGGCTTTTCCTCCCTTTATAGAAACCAGCGCCAGCAAAGATGTGTCCGTCACATTTTTGCTGGCGCTGGTCTATTTGTGCATCCTTTCGATTGGATCAAGCCGAAGCCGGTTTGCTGGGAAAATGGTTCTATCGGATGACGATGAGGTAGGGGGAACAGCGTCATGTTCAGCGAGAGCTTTAAGCCGGAGTATCGACAATTTCTTGCTCAGAGCGTTGCTGCTTCGCCTTTCAGTCCGACGACTTTGTAAACAGGTCCGTTCGCGCAATGGGTTTACAGATATTTTGCGACGTCCTCGGTCCGGCGTTTGGGAACCCGGTAATTACCGGCGGAGTCGAGATAATACTTGACCGAATCCTTCAGATCCTCACAGGTGGAGGTATGGGTCGGATAGCCGAAAGCGATCACGGAATGGACCTGGAGGTTGGAGGGAAGCTGAAAATATTCCGTCAACCAGTCTTTGTCGCAGGCGCCGATGATGCAGCTGCCGACACCATGCTCCCAGGCGGCCAGGGTCATATTGGAAATGGCGAGTCCGGCGTCGGTGTTTGCGTAAGCGCTCCGGGAGATCTCGCTGTCCGTCAGCACAACGATGAAAAGGACAGGGCGCTGGCTCTCCTGGGGAACGCCCTGCTCTGGCGGGAGATAGCCTGCCCAGCGGGTGTGGGCGAACACACTGGCCACTCGATTAGGAGATTGGATCACCAAGTATTTCAGAGGCTGCAAATTGGCGGCGCTGGAAGCATAGCGGGCAGCCTCCAGCATGTCGGAAACGACTTCCGGCGGGATCGGGCGCTGTTCAAAGCGGCGGTAGGTGCGGCGGGTCTTCATCAATTCCAGGACAGACATGATCAGGACTTCCTTTCGTCAGAATCTTTCGGAGTTTTTTTCCGGAGCCGCCGGAACACGGTGGGCTTTTTTTCCTTGACGGGGAGCAGAGGGTGCTCCGGAGAGGCATAGGCTGCGGTTTCAGCCGGGAGGGAACGGGCTTTCAGCCGGTATTCCGTAAATTCGGCCACCAGCGAATAAATAACGGCAAACAGAGGAACGCCGATAAACATGCCAGGAACGCCCATCAGGCTGCCGAAAATCGTAATGGCGAAAATGACCCAGAACGGAGAAAGTCCGGTGGAGTCTCCCAAAATCTTGGGACCGATGACATTGCCATCCAGCTGTTGAAGTAGCAGGATAAAAATTGCAAACCATAGGGCTGTCAGGGGGTCGGCAATGAGGAGGATGAGGATCGAGGGGATCGCACCGAAAAAGGGCCCGAAATAGGGGATCACGTTGGTGACGCCGACGATGACGCTGATAAGCATGGCATAAGGCCAATGGAACAGCGTCATAAAAAGGAGACACAGCAGCCCGATGATGAGGGAGTCCAGCAACTTTCCGATGATAAAGCCGCTGAAAATCGCGTGACTTTTATGAGTGATAGCCAGAACGCGGTCCACCCGCTTGGCGGAAAACAGCGCGGACAGGATCTTCTTGATGCGGGCAAAGAACAGCTCTTTTTCCATTAACAAATAGATGGAGATGATCACGCCGATCAGGACGTTGATGATGCCGGCGGTGAAATTCATGGTCATTTGCAGCAGTTGGGGAACCATGGCGGGGAGCTTAACGGTGAAGTCCTGAACGATTCCCTCCGCGGTGGCGATGATCTTGTCAATGGTCGCGGTGGGGAGGTTTTCCAGGTCGTATTTGTCAATGAGATTCAGGGCAAGGAGCCGCAGATTTTCCAGCCAGCCGGGAATCTGCTTGGCCAAGGCCGAAAGGCTCTGGCCGATCTGCGGGATAACAATGCGGAAAAAGACAAAAAGAACCGCCAGACTGATGAGATAGGCCAGAAGGATGGAGAGGTATCGTTTTGGCCGGGCGCGCAGGCGGCTCCGGCTGATGTTGTCCAGCAGCCGCTCCATGGAACCCATCAGGGGATTGAGAATGTAGGCGATGGCAAAGCCCCAGATAAACGGGCGGAGGATCGCCAGAACCTTGGAAAAAAAGGAGGCCACAGCGTCGATTTTGACCACCGCCATAATGATACAGCCCCCTGCAGCGATAACCAACAGGGTATAGAGGGCGATGGTGTTGTATTTTCGGTTGAAGTCGAATTTCATGGAAGGACCTCCTCACTGGCAGCCGGGACGGAAATCGCGCCGAGGATTTTTCCAATCGGTCCGGCCAGAAGCAGATTGGCGTGGGAGTCGTAAGGGGTCGGCGTTTTGTTGATTAAAACCAGGCGGTTCCCGGAATAATAACGGAGCAGGCCCGCGGCGGGATACACTGCCAGGGATGTGCCGCCGACGATCACGCAGTCCGCATTCCGCAAGGCTTCGACGGAGGCGAGAAGAGTGTCCTCCTTCAGATTTTCTCCATACAGGACAACGTCGGGTTTGACCGTTCCGCCGCAGGGACAGCGTGGAACGCCGATGCTTTGCAGAATCTCCTCTGCAGTGAAAAAACGACCGCATTTTTGACAGTAGTTCCGATGAACGGAGCCGTGGAGCTCCAGGACGTTCCGGCTCCCGGCAGTCTGGTGCAGACCATCAATGTTCTGGGTGACGATGGCGGTCAGGAGCCCCGCCTTCTCCATTTCGGCCAGTTTTTGATGGGCACGGTTGGGCTTTGCAGTCAGGCAAAGCATTTTCTCCCGGTAAAAACGGTAGAATTCCGCCGGATTCTCCTCGAAAAATTCATGGCTGAGGATTGTCTCCGGCGGATAGTCGTAGTGCTGGCTGTAGAGACCATCCGTGCTGCGAAAATCCGGAATGCCGCTTTCCGTCGAAACCCCCGCACCGCCGAAAAAAACGATGCGGCGGCTCCCGCTGATCCAGTCCCGTAATGTCTGCAAATCCCGTTCCATCATGGCGCTTGTCCTTTCCTTGAAAATCAGCGGAGGATCAGCTCAATGGGGCAGTGGTCGCTGCCGAAGACCTCCGCATCGATGCGACTGTCTGCAATGCGGTCCCGGAGCCGTTCCGAAACCAGAAAATAATCGATGCGCCATCCCGCGTTTTTCTCCCGGGCATGGAACATGTAGGACCACCAGCTGTAGGCCCCGGTTGCGTCGGGATAAAGGGTGCGGAAGGTGTCCAGAAAGCCGGATTCCAGCAGCTCGGTCATTTTCTGCCGTTCTTCCTTGGTGAAACCGGCGTTCTGCTGGTTGGTTTTCGGATTTTTCAGGTCGATCTCCTGATGGGCGACGTTCATATCGCCGCAGGCGATGACCGGCTTTTTTTGGTCCAGTGCTTTCAGGTATTCCCGGAAAGCGTCCTCCCACTCCATCCGGTAGGAAAGGCGAGTCAGCTCCCGCCGGGAGTTGGGGGTGTAGACGTTGACCAGGTAAAAATCCGGGTATTCGGCTGTGATGACCCGGCCCTCCGTGTCATGCTCCGGGACCCCCAGACCGAAGGAGACGGCGAGAGGCGTCTGTCGGGTAAAGACCGCGGTGCCGGAGTAACCCTTTTTCACGGCGCTGTTCCAGTATTCCTCATAGCCGTCTATGGAAAAATCCGCCTGTTCCCGCTGCATTTTGGTTTCCTGCAGGCAGACGACGTCGGCGTCCGCGTCCCGCAGAAAGTCCAGAAAGCCCTTGCCCATACAGGCGCGAAGGCCGTTTACATTCCAGGATACCAGTTTCATGACGAACTCCTTTTAAAAGTATTGTTGATGATTCCCTTGCGGCCTTCTTGCGAGGCTGCGGAGGGAACGCTTATTGAATTTATTATACCATGGAAGGCCGGAAATGTCATGGGTTCTCTGCAAATTCCGGCAGGAGAATTTGGAAGTTTCTGCATTTTGGAAAAATTGCTGAAAATTATCCAGCTTTTTCCGCAAAAGGCGGCGGAGATAACCTTGTGAAAAGGCGGGAATTTGTGGTACAATAACAAAAAGCGCCATTTTGAGGAGGAAAAGCCAGATATGTGGAAACTGCGCAGGTTCCTGAAGGACTATAAAAAACAGGTTATTTTAGGTCCGATTTTTAAGTGGTTGGAGGCCGTGCTGGAATTGATCGTTCCGTTGGTCATGGCCAAGATCATCGACGTTGGAGTGAAGAACGGCGATGCGGGGTATGTGTTCCGGATGGGCGGGCTGCTTTTGCTGATTGCGGCGGTCAGTCTGGGATGTGCCTTGGTCTGCCAGTATTTTGCCTCTATTGCCTCCCAGGGGGTGGGGACCAACCTGCGCCGGGAAATGTACCGTCGGATCAACTCCTTTTCCCACGCCGAACTGGATCGGTTTGGGACGCACTCCCTGATCACCCGGCTGACCAACGACGTGAACCAGCTGCAGCTGGCAGTGGCTATGCTCATCCGGCTGGTGGTGCGGGCACCGTTTCTGGCCATTGGCGCGGTGGTGATGGCCTTTACCATTGATGTGAAGCTTTCCCTGATTTTTTTGGTGGTATTCCCGCTGATCGTGGGAGTGCTTTATTTTGTCATGAGCCGGTCGGTACCGTTTTTCCGGGTAATGCAGAAAAAGCTGGACAAGATTTCACTGATTACCCGGGAAAACTTGGAAGGAGCCCGGGTGATCCGCGCCTTTTCCAAGCAGAAGAGCGAGCTTGGGCGCTTCACCGAGGCCAGTGACGATCTGGCCAACACCTCGGTCCGTGTGGGACGGCTGTCCGCCCTTTTGAATCCTCTGACCTACGTGATTATGAATCTAGGGATCGTGGCCATTCTCTGGTTCGGCGGCTTTCAGGTGGACGCCGGGCGGCTGACCCAGGGAGAGATCATCGCTTTCGTCAACTATATGACCCAGATTTTGCAGGCGCTGATCGTGGTGGCCAATCTGGTAGTGATCTTTACCAAGGCGTCAGCGTCGGCGGTGCGGGTCAACGAGGTACTGGAGACGGAGCCGTCCGTCCGGGAGACAGCCTCCGGGCCTGTGGAGCCATGGATTTTTTTATCACCAGTTGAAAGGATGTGCAATTGCGGCATGAGTTCTGAGCATCTGGTTGGTACTTCCA
>CAJMLQ010000157.1 GCA_905214265.1 uncultured bacterium | reverse complement strand
CCGACGTCAAGCCTACGGCTAAAAAGAATTCCAGCGGCGTCATTGTGGAGGGAATCAACAACTGTCTGGTCAAATTTGCCCAGTGCTGCAACCCGCTGCCCGGCGACGATGTGGTGGGCTTTATCACCCGGGGATACGGCGTTTCCGTCCACAAACGGGACTGCCAGAACGTCCAGGCGTCTATAAACGACGTGGTCCAGCGGGAGCGTTGGGTGGCCGTCCGCTGGGCGGACAGCGCCTCCAGCCAGTTCCGCTCTACTCTGGACATTGTGGCGAAAAACAGCAACAGCATGCTGGCTGATATCAGCGTGGCGCTGGCCAATATGCGGGTACCCACCCATGAGTTCAACGCCCGGGAGTTGAAAAATGGCAACATCAACGTCTTGGTGACCATCAGCACCCAGGGGCTGGAGCATTTGAGCAACATCATTCAGAAAATTTCCAAGGTCCCCGGCGTACTGTCGGTGGAGCGTTCCGGAAAGTAGGAGGCACGTATGAAGTTAGTGATCCAGCGGGTAAAAGACGCCTGTGTCACGGCGGATGGTGAGGAGACCGGCCGCATCGGACAGGGGTTCCTGGTCCTTGTGGGGGTCATGGAGGGAGATACGGAGGAGCTCTGCGGCTATCTGGCGGAGAAAACCGCCAATCTCCGAGTCTTTACTGATGAACAGGACAAGCTGAATCTGTCCCTGAAGGATGTGGGCGGCCAGGTGCTGGCGGTCTCCAACTTTACTTTAGGGGGCGACTGCAAAAAGGGCAATCGGCCTTCTTTTATCCAGTCGGCCAAGCAGCCGTTGGCGGAGGAGCTTTATGAGCTTTATGTGCAGAGGCTCCGGGAGCAGGGGATTCCGGTGCAGACCGGGAGGTTTGGGGCACATATGGAGATTCAGATGACGGCAAACGGACCGATTACCCTAGTGATGGACACCGATCAAATGCGGAAGAAGCCGCGGGAAGGGGGAAATCCATGAAAATTACGGCGTTGACGGTTGGCGCGATCCAGACAAACTGCTATCTGGTTTCCGACCAGAACGGCGATGCGGTGATCATCGATCCCGGCGAGCAGCCGGAAAAGATCGCCGCCTGTCTGGCGGAGGAAGGGCTGGATCCCTTGGCAATCCTGCTGACTCACGGACATTTTGACCACATCGGTGGGGTTTCTGCGCTGAAAGAGCGGTATGCGATTCCGGTTTACATCCACGGAGAGGACGCGGAGATGCTGGCCGACGCGGAGAAAAACGGCTCTACGGCCTTTGGGCTTCGGGTACCGGAGGTTTCCGGAGCGCAGGCGCTGATGGATGGGGAGACTGTGAAAGCGGGGAACATGACCTTTACGCTGCTCCACACGCCAGGGCATACCAAGGGGTCCTGTTGCTATCGGGCGGGGGACGCGCTGTTCACAGGGGATACGCTTTTTTGCGGCGGCGCCGGGCGGACGGACCTTTATGGCGGTAGCTGGCCGCAGCTCCTCCATTCGCTGCAAAGACTGGCGGCGCTGCCGGGAAATTTTCATATTTATCCCGGCCATGGGGCGTTTTCGACGCTGGATGCGGAACGGGCGGAAAATCCATATATGGGAATGGAACATCATGACAATCTTTTTTAACGGCAACCGGTTTAAGTATGAGATGGAAAATGTGGCGCGGCTGTTTTTTCCGCTGCGGCGGTTTTCCTTTGCCTATGATTCGGAGGAGTATCCGGAGGAGGACTATCTGGCCTTTATCCGGAGGGAGGACAATTCCGGCGGGGAGCTGACGGTCCGCGTGCGAGAAGGCGGTTTTGACGAAACAGCGGTTTCCCGGGTGGAAAAGGGAAAAGGGTACGAGAATGCCTGTGAGATGGAGTTCGCACGGATGCTCTACCGGCTGCTCCAAAAGGCCACCGGCGTGACGCCCAAGTGGGGAGTGCTCACCGGCATCCGGCCGGTCAAGCGGCTCCAGCATGCCATGGATTCCGGCAAATCCAGACAGGAAGCGATTGAGGAGATGAAGGGGGAGTGCCTCGTATCCGATGAAAAGGCGCGGCTGGCCATGCAGATCGCGGATATCCAGAAAGGGCTTCTGGCGGATTTGGAACCAAGGGATTTCAGCTTGTATGTTTCGATTCCGTACTGTCCATCCAGGTGCAGCTACTGTTCCTTCGTTTCCCATTCCATTGACCACCCGAAAGCGCGGAAACTGCTGCCGGATTACCTGAATTCTCTTGTGAAGGAGATCGCCTTTACAGCGAAGCTTTCCCGTGAAACCGGGCTTCGGCTGCGATCAGTGTACATTGGTGGCGGGACGCCCACTGCACTGACGGCAGTGCAGCTCCGGCAGGTGACCGATGCGGTCCGGGAGCATTTCGACCCGCCGGAGAGCCTGGAATACACCATTGAAGCGGGCCGGGCCGACACCATTACTCCGGAAAAGCTCCAGGTCATCCGGGAGGCGGGGGCCAACCGCATCAGCATCAATCCTCAGACCTTTGAGGACAGCGTGCTGCAGGCGGTGGGGAGACGGCATACGGCAAATCAAGTCGTGGAATGCTATGAGATGGCCCGGGGCTACGGGTTTGAGGCTATCAATATGGACCTGATCGCCGGGCTTCCAACCGACACGCTGGAGGGGTTTTGCCGGTCGCTGGACCGGGCGGTCTCTCTTGGACCGGAGAACATCACTGTGCACACCCTTTCGGTGAAGCGGGCGGCGGACCTTTTTGCGGAAATGGATGGGAGCGAGGATTACAGCGCAGTGCAGGCCATGGTGGACTACACTGGAAAGACCATGGCGGCGGCCGGGTATTTGCCCTATTATCTTTACCGGCAGAAAAATACGGTGGGCAACCTGGAAAACGTGGGGTATGCAAAGCCCGGCTATTATGGGAAGTATAATGTGTACATCATGGAAGAGGTGCAGTCGATCCTGGCGGTGGGAGCGGGCGGCGTAAGCAAGATCGTGCGGCCCGGGCGGATCGACCGGGTCTTCAATTATAAGTACCCGTATGAATATCTGGCGCGGTTTTCCGATATACTGACTAGGAAGGATGCGCTGCGTGGGATGTTGAAAGGAGGGCTTGGAGATGGTGACAGACCGGAAGGAACGGTTTGACGTAACGGTATTGAATGAGAGCGCGAGACGGGACCCGGAAAGAGCTGTCGCACGGGCAGAGCAGTTTTATCGGGACCAGGTGGAGCAGGTCGCCGACGATTTTTTGCAGAGGATGAAGGAGAATCGGGTGATCCTTCTGGCGGGGCCCAGCAGTTCGGGGAAGACCACTACCTCCTTAAATCTGCTGGAGGCTCTTCACCGGCGGGGAATCCGGACGGTTTCGGTGTCCCTGGATGATTTTTTCCTGGGGAGGGACGCAGCGCCTCTGCTGGAGGACGGCAGCCGGGATCTGGAGACGGTGGAGCTGCTGGACGCCGGGCATCTGGACAAATGCTTTGCCGAGTTGTTCGATAAGGGAGAGTGCGATTTTCCGGTGTTCGACTTCACACTGGGACGGCGGAGCGATCGGGTTAACCACTTTACGGTGGATGAGCGCACGGCCGTGGTGGTGGAGGGACTTCACGCGTTGAACCCCTTTATTGCGGGACGGAATTTCTGCAAAAAGGCGCTGAAGGTGTATATTTCCATCAAAACCGAATATTATGTGGATGACGAGCGGATTCTCAGCACCCGAGAGTTGCGGCTAATCCGGAGGATCATCCGGGACTACAACTACCGGGGATGCGCCCCGGAGGAGACGCTGGCCATGTGGAAAAACGTAGTTCGCGGGGAGAATGCCTACATTCGGCCGTTCCGGCTGGGAGCCGATTACTGGGTCGATTCCTTCCATGCTTATGAGCCGATGGTCTACCGGTCGGTTCTGTTGAAGCTCTTGGACCGGCCGGAGCTGACGGAAGGGCCGGATGCGGGGATCGCCGCAAAGCTCTGCGGCGCGATCCGGTATTTCGACGAAATGCCGCTTTCACGGGTGCCGAAGGATTCACTTTTGCGGGAATTTCTGGTTTTGCCTTGAATAACGGGGAAAAAAGGGATATAATGGGTACAGTTCCCCGGCGCCGTGTCCGCGGCGGCCGGATGTGCAATGGCCAACGATGAGAAAGGATGACAAACAATGAGCAATGTTTTAGACGATCTGATTACCTCCGCCAAGAATCTGGTGGATATCGCCGGGAAAAAGACGGACAATGTGGTTGAGGTGTCAAAGCTGAAATACCAGTGCGTGCAGATGACTGCCGAGTTGAAGGCGCTTTATGAAAAGCTGGGCAACGCCGTTTACACCATGGTGAAATCCGACTTCAACAACAAGGAGCTGATGGATTCCCTGATCGAGGAGATCGACAGCCTGAAGGCTAAGATCGACGAGGTCAACCTCCAGATCGCCGAGCGAAAGAATATCCGCATCTGTCCGGCCTGCGGCAGCCGCAATGAAAAGGACGCAAGCTACTGCAGCAAATGCGGAAACAAATTCGGCCCCGCGCCGGCTGCGGAAGAAGCGCCTGCGGAAGAGCCTGCCGAGGAACCGGCTGAGAAACCGGAGGAAACTATCGGTGAAGAGACCTCTTCTGAGGAATAAACCGCGCAGAACCGGCATTTGAGATTTGTCAAGCATAGGGCAGGAACTGCCGGAGAGCTGCGGGAGATCCACGGCCGTTCCGGCATGGCCTGCTATGGGAGTGTTGCATTTGCAGAACAGCAAGAGCCAGAGCCTGCTGCAGGGGGCATCCATCCTGGCAGCCGCCATGATCATCGTCAAGCTGGTCGGGGCGGTTTTCAAAATCCCCTTGGGGAACATCCTCGACGGGGAAGGAATGGGGTATTTTTCCACCGCCTACAGCGTTTTCACTATGATCTACGCTTTTTCCACCGCCGGCCTGCCGGCCGCCATCGCCAAAATGGTGGCGGAGCAGTCGGTGCGGGGGAGATACCGGGACATCCGGAAAATTCACGCAATCTCGATCCGGTTCTTTTTCCTGCTGGGAATCGGCGGCTTCCTTCTGATGGCGCTGGGCAGCAAGCTGTTCGTGAATATGGCCGGAACTTCCAATGCGCTTTACAGTGTGCTGGCGATTTCCCCGGCAATCTTTTTCGGGTGCATGATGTCCGCTTACCGGGGATACTACGAAGGACTGCGGAACATGACGCCCACTGCCGTTTCCCAGGTGGTGGAGGTTGTAGCCAAGCTGGTTTTCGGACTGGCGCTGGCCTTTGGGGTGACAAAATTCGCGGAGGCCCAATTCCAGGCGGGCGGGATCGTTTTTGGGCAGAAGGCGGCTACTGCGGCGGAAATGCAGCAGATCGCCGCACCCTATGCGGCCGCCGCCGCGATTTTTGGGGTGACCCTTTCCACGTTCATTGGGACGGCGTACCTGCTGATCCTGCACAAGCGCCGCGGAGACGGCGTGACGGAGGAAAATCTCAAGTATTCCCCGCGGGCGATGCGGGGACGGGTGCTGCTGGTTCGGCTGATCAAAATCGCGATCCCGATTTCTCTGGGATCCATTGTAGTCAATGTCGCCCAGTTTATCGACACCTTTACCATTATCCGCCGGTTGGACGCGGCGTTTCAAAACCATCCGGAGGAGATGCTGAAGATTTTTGGCAGCATCATCCCGGCGCAGACCTTGGCGGAGAACGGCGGCGCCAACTTTATTTACGGCTCTTATGGCGGATACGCGCTGTCGGTGTTCAACCTGGTTCCGGCGTTTACGGCAATTTTTGGAAAGAGCGCCCTGCCAAACGTCACGGCGGCATGGACGGTCCGGGATATGAAGGGGACGCGGGTCAACATCGAGTCCCTGATCCGGATGACCTGTCTGATCGCCGCGCCGCTGAGTCTGGGTATCTTTGCGATGGCCGGTCCGATCCTGACGCTTTTGTACCCCGGGAAGGTTGCGGAGGTGGCCATTGCGGCGCCTGTGCTGAGTCTGCAGGGGATCTCCCTGCTCTTCTTGGGGCTGACTTCGCCGTTGTTTGCGGCGCTGCAGGCCCTGGGCCGGGCGGATTTGCCGCCGAAATTCATGCTGCTGGGGGCGGCGCTGAAGTTTATCGTCAACTACGCGACCATCGGCATCCCGGCGATCAACGTCCGGGGAGCGGCGGCTGGCACGACGGTGTGTTACGCAGTGATTCTGGTGCTCAGTCTGATCTGGTTGGTGAAGATCACGGGGATCCGATTTCAGTTTGTCCGGCTTTTCTGGAAGCCGCTGTTCGCGGGGGCGCTGTGCGCCGGGACTGCTTACGGCGTTTATGAATTGCTTTCGAAATTTCTGGACTCCAACAGCCTGAAAACCCTGGCGGCCATCACTGCGGCGGGGGCTGTTTACCTGGTTGCCGTGCTGCTTTTGCGAGGAATTACCGCTGACGACGTATTGATGCTTC
>CAJMLQ010000156.1 GCA_905214265.1 uncultured bacterium | reverse complement strand
GCTTCTATGTCTTGAACCACAAGCCTTTTTCTATTATTCAGGATACATTATTTAACTGCTCCTGATGGCAATATTTACGGGCTTCCGGAATATGGGCAAAGTCCTAACGCCATTGTCTGGAAAAAAGGCTGGGTCTATAAGCCCTGGCTGGAGAAATTAGGGAAAGAGGTTCCCCAAACTCTGGATGAATTCTATGAAGTATTGCAACTGGTAGCTTCCACCGACCTTAACGGCAACGGTAAGGCCGATGAGATCGGGATGACCGGCACCGGCATCCTCACCTATCTGGGATCGTGGTTCGATTTTCTGATGTCTTCTTTTGTCTACGCCTATGACGGTGAGTTTCGGACCCTTAACAACGGCATGGTCGGCTTTGCCTACACCACCGAAGAGTGGAAAGAAGGTCTCAAATACTTAAAGAAATTTTTCGACGAAAAGCTGATTCCAATTGAGACCCTGACCCAGAACGACGAACAGTATAAGGCGATGCTCAATTCCGAGGAACAAACGGTATTTGCTTATTCCTATTGGAATGGAGACCTAATGAATGCGGATCTTTTGGATCGCAAGTTGGATTACACCTACATCAACGCCCTCGAAGGCCCCAATGGGCTTAAGGAAGGCATGCAAAATCCCCGTATGCCCAGTAATGCCGCCGTTATTTCTGCTGACTGCAAAAATCCGGACGCTGCCTTTCTGGTCGGCGATTATATGTGCAGCGAAGAAATGAGCATTTCCCAGCGAAGCGGCCAGCGCGGTGTGGACTGGGATTATTGGTCAGAGGCCAAGGTGGACAACCGGGACGATTATGAACCGCTTTTCCCCGGCGTAGAAATTTATATGATTGCTTATGACGACGCGGCGTTTTGGGGCTCGGGTACCGTCCAGAACCGCAGCTATCTGGAAACCGGTCCCGAATTCAACCACCGCATAACTGCAATCGGTAAGGCGATCAACGTTGCCAGCACGGATCCGATTGAGATCAAAAAAGGGCAATACTCTCGTACCTACGCGGAATCCACCCTTGCGGGCTTGGAAGTTGCCCGCAAGGAATCCGACGTCATCTCCTACCTGCCGCTGACCATTGAGGAGAGTGACAGCATCACGGATATCAAAACATCCCTGAAGACCTACATTCAAGAAACGACCGCCTCCTTCCTGACTGGTTCCAAGGACATTGATGGGGAATGGGACTCCTATCTGGCGGAGCTGGAGCAGATCGGTTACAAGACCGTTTTGGAGGTCTACCAGATCGCTTATGACCGTATGTACAAATAACTCCAAAAATTGAAGTTTCCCGCCGCACTTCCCGCAGGTTTTCGGGCGGTGCGGCGGTGCTTTTTTAGAAAGGAAGGTTTCCCGTGAAGCAATACTTTCGCGGACTTGGCAGGGATATCCGCCGGGATTGGCAGCTGTACCTGTTTTTAGCCCTCCCAGTGGCGTATATCATTCTGTTCGCCTATGTTCCCATGGGCGGGCTGGTGATGGCTTTTCAAAATTTTTCCATCCGCAAGGGCATTTTTGGCAGCGATTGGGTAGGATTTGACAATTTTATAAAATTTTTTAACTCGTATCAGTGTTGGAGGGTCATCCGCAACACTCTGGTGCTCTCCCTGTATACCATCCTTGCCGGGTTCCCGATCCCCGTCTGTTTTGCGCTGATGATCAACAGCCTCCGCGGCGAACGGTTTAAGAAATTCAGCCAGACCATCGTGAACCTTCCCCACTTCATCTCGGTGACGGTCATGGTGGGCATTCTATTTCAGCTGTTCAACTCCCGCACCGGCCTCTACGGCGTCATCGGTGAGGCTGTTACCGGCGCCTATCCACCGGACCTTTTCGCTTCCGCCTCCAACTTCCGGCATTTCTACGTCTGGTCCGGCATCTGGCAGGAATTCGGCTGGGGCAGCATCATTTACGTCGCCGCTCTGTCCTCTGTGGACCCCTCCTATCATGAGGCGGCCGAAATCGACGGGGCCACCCGCTTTCAGCGGGTCCTGCACATCGATTTTCCCAGCATCTGTCCCACGATCATCATCATGCTGATCCTCCGCATGGGTTCAGTCATGAGCATCGGGTTTGAGAAGGTCTACCTCATGCAGAACAGCCTGAACCTCCAGACGAGCAACATCATTTCCACCTATGTTTACCAGGTGGGGCTTGCCGCCAGCGGAAATTCTGATTTTTCCTATGCGACGGCAATCGGATTCTTCAATTCCCTGGTCAACATGGTTCTGATCGCGTCGGTCAATGCGATTTCACGCAGATTCAGCGACACCAGCCTCTGGTAAGGCAGAAAGGAGCCGAATATATGCAGCATCACGCCAAAAACAAATCCAGAGACTGCCGGCAGGACGTTATCTACTATGCGGTCTGCTACACGGTCATTGCCATTCTGACCCTCCTCGTACTGTATCCCATCGTCTACGTGGTATCGGCGTCCTTTTCGTCGGGGGCCGCCATCGCTGCAGGCAGGGTATGGCTGTATCCCGTAGATTTTTCGCTCCGGGGCTACCAGGCTGTCCTCAAATACCGCAACGTCTGGATCGGCTACCGCAACACCATCTTTTACACCGTAACAGGAACCATCATCAATGTCATCCTGACGTTGGTCTGTGCCTATCCCCTGGCGCGGAAGAATCTTCGCGGACGCAGCTTTTTTACTTTTCTGTTCACGTTTACGATGATTTTTTCCGGCGGCATGATCCCGGGATATCTGCTGGTCAAGCAGCTCCACATGATCAATACAGTCTGGGCCATGCTGCTGCCAGGCGCCATGAGCGTTTACAATATGATCGTAACCCGTACCTTCATCCAGAGCACCATTCCGGACGACCTGCTGGAAGCGGCCAAGATTGATGGCTGCAGCGATACCCGTTTCTTCTTCCGGATTGTGCTGCCGCTTTCTAAGGCGGTGATTGCAGTCATTGCGCTGTTTTATGCTGTTGGACACTGGAACGCCTATTTCAACGCATTTCTTTATCTGTCCGACAAAAGCCTTTATCCGCTGCAGATCTTTCTCAAGGATATCTTGGTGCAGAACCAGTTCAGCGCAGACCTGGTGGATCCGGAGATCGTAGCGGAAATGCAGAACATGCAAGCCATCCTGAAATATTCCATGATCGTGGTATCCACAGCCCCGCTGTTCTGCTTCTATCCCTTCGCGCAGAAGCATTTTGTCAAGGGCGTCATGATCGGATCCGTCAAAGGATGAGCTTCCGGTCCGGTTTTTCCAGAATAAAAAATTAAGCAGAGCCCCTTTCGCACCAACGATGGGGCTTTGCTTTAATTTTATTCAAGGGACTTGCACCAACGGCTTTTTGTGATAAAATGGAACCAGGGATCCATTATTTTGCAGAGATCTCACTCTGTACGGAAAAACAACCAGGAGCCGTCTCGGTGAAGTTCGCCGTTCCCCGCAGGATGCCGCAGTCGAGCCAGTCCGGGAAACGCACCTGCACCGGCATTTTACCGGAAACCGAGAAGCCTGTCAGCCTGCCGTCCGCCACACCGGCCGAGATCATCCGGCCCTTCTTCGCGGGAAGGGTGAAGGAAAACGTGCTGGCGTTCTTCGGAATACCGCGTGCGACAAAGATTGTGTCTCCTTTTGACTGCAGCAGCGACTCGTTGACCGCGGCAAGATACATCCCCGCGGCAGTGGTAAACCATGGGCGGTTCCGGACGGCGTTTTCGTTGATCTCAAAAATTTCCCCGAAGCAGCCAGCGGTCGCCGCCGCCTGCTTCAGCGCGTTATAGGCGGATTCCGCCTCCCCAAGCCGGGCAAAGGCGATAGCCTTCCACGCGGCATACCAGGTGGAAATCCCGCTTCCAATGGCGTACATGTTGCCGTACTGCTTTTCATTTTCTAAATAGTCCGCAAAGGCATTCACCAGCAGGGCATTGTATTCCGAAAACACCGAGTAGGGATAACAGCCTGCAAAAACCGCTATGCTCCGCTGGTTACAGCCAGGATGGGGGATATAGCGGTCGCCGTCACGGGGCAAGCCACTGAACAGTCGATCCGCGACGTCCCGGTATTCAGCTGCCAATGCGGCGTCCTCTCCGAGAAGGTCTGCCGCATCTGCTGCGGCGCGAAGAGTGCAGATCACGCTGCAGGTCGTCATAAAGGCGTTCTGTACCGAGGAGCCAAGGCGCTCCAAGTCCGTGCAGCGACCGACGACGGTTTTCCCACCAGCGAGGTCATAAAGCATATGGCGCACAAAGAACTCTGCGCAGGCTCGCATGACCGGGTACGCCTTCTCCCGCAGATAATCCAGGCGGCCGGTGTATTCGACAAAATTCCATTCTCCCAATGCGACATTAGCCATATGGAAAATGTGCTCATACCAGAAGCCGGGAGGAGCCGCTTCTTCCTGGGTCTCCACCGTCTCCCACGGATAGCGCGCCTCTGCGACGCCTTTGGACGAGGCCCTTGAGACCGCCTTCTCAAGCCCGTCGAAGCGAAAGTCTGTCACGCGCTGGGCTAAAGCAAAGTGGTTGGAAGTCAAAAGGCCATAGAAGCCAAAGTACTCGTCGAACGCAAAGTACCGGCCGTGCCAGCATACATCGTTGATACAGGTGGGAATAGACCATTTGGTGGTATTAACCTTCAGATCATACTGTGCCGTCTGATAGACCGCCTGCATCTGCCGGTCCGGCAGCTGTACGCCGGATTCCCGGTGATACTGCTCCCATGCCGCCATATGGCGGCGCAAAAGCCCCTCATAGCCTTCTGTGCGCTCCGCCTGGAACCACTGATCCGCCGGACACTCTGGATCGATGTTGTCGCTAAACGCAAGGTAAAAATGGCGGATTTCCCCGCTTTTGCAGAGAGTTTCCAAGGAAAAGCAGTTTCCCTCTATCCGAGCCGTACAGGGCGCATCGGAAAAGAACAAAATCCGGCCCGCGTAGTCCCACTGTCCGTTTACTCGGTAATCCAGACAGATTACGCCGTCCGCCGCCCGCTGGGAAAGAAGCACAAAATCTCTGGGCAGATCGCCGCTGCCAAAGCCCCCTCCCAAACGGTATTCCATCCGGTAATACACGCCGTTTTGGCTCTGGAACTGCTTTTGTAGGGCGAGCAGGTTTCCGTCATGATGGAGAAATGCCTCCGTGTCCATCCGCAGGTCCGACGAATACCGGCAGGAACTGCGCATCACTGCCTTGATCGGGTCCAGTTCCTGCTCCCACTCTTCGGGTTCACTATAAGACCGTCCGCCGCAGCTTATCTGCTGGGTGATTTGGCCAAAGGGGATCAGCGGCCGCGGAAATGGATAGCTGTACCGTCTTCCCGCCCACCAGATGGAACGTCCGCTGGCGGCCATTTTAGCAGCGGGATTGGCACATGGGTCGTACTGGTGGGTTCCCTGATAGTCCAGATAAACCGCCAGAGAACCATTCCCAAGCATTGGCGGCGCATAATCCAGGCGCGCTTCTTTACTGTTATAAATCAATCGCGTTCACTCCTTTCAGAATCTAGTTCCAGTATAGTCCGGCGGCAGATAAAATTGAATCGAAAAAATTCAGCAATACCATGCAAAAGTTCACTTCATAAACCGATTATAGTAACAGGAGGGTTCGCCGATGCAATTTTTCCAGCAGGACGCCCCTTATCCATTTTCCCTGCTCCGGACGGCGGAGCGCTGCTCCGAACAGCTCTATGTACTGGAGTTGGGGGTCAGCAGCCCTCCGGCAGGACGGAGCATCGGGCCACGTATCCGGGAAAGCTATCTGCTCCATTTTCTGACGCGCGGCTCCGGCACCTTCAACGGACAGCCGCTTCATACCGGGCAGGGCTTTTTAATCTGCCCGGGGCAGCCCCACCGGTTCACCGCTGCACCGCCGGAGGGATTTTCCCACTTCTGGTTGGCCTTTGACGGCCCACAGGCGCAGTCGCTCCTCGGGCAAGCGGGTTTTCCGGCCGTTGAACTCTGCATTTTTGACTTCTCGCAGCCGCAGAGCGCAGAAGAGCATCTGCACGCCCTCCTGAAAACAGAGGAGCCGCTTTCCGCGCTCCGTCTGACCGGCGAGCTGTATTACGCCCTGTCCCTGTGTCAAAAAAACGCTGCGCCTCCCTTGGATCACTCACCCCAGGGATATGTCCGCCAGGTACTGGAGCTGATCCACCTTCATTATGATACGCCGGTCCGCGTCACCGAACTCGCAGGGGCTGTCGGCATTTCTCCCAAGTATCTTTGCAGGATTTTTCACGCCGAAACAGGCTGCTCTCCCAAGGAATATCTGACCCGCCTCCGAATGGACCGGGCAGATATGCTGCTGTGCGACACCAGTCTGCCGATCCAAGCCATAGCGCAATCCACAGGAGAGAATCCATCTTGCACAGATTTCGAGTATAAGGAAATAAAAGTTGAAC
>CAJMLQ010000155.1 GCA_905214265.1 uncultured bacterium | reverse complement strand
TGAAATCTTCCAGAGCGTCGGTTTGTCCTCTATCGGAGCTCCGGGCTCTACTGCTGTGCTCGCCATGCTGAACGATGCCGTGAAGAAGGGCGGTGTCTTTGCTTCCTCTTCCGTCGGCGGACTCTCCGGCGCCTTCATCACGGCCTCTGAGGCCGCCGGCATGATCGACGCCGCCCGCTGCGGCGCCCTGTCCATTGAGAAACTGGAGGCAATGACTGCCGTCTGCTCGGTGGGCCTGGACATGATCGTCATCCCCGGTGACACCCCCGCAGAGGTAATCTCCGCCATCATTGCCGACGAGGCCGCTATCGGCATGGTCAACTCCAAGACTACGGCGGTCCGCGTCATCCCCGCCATCGGCAAAACTGTCGGGGATGAGCTGGAATTCGGCGGTCTGCTGGGCAGCGGCCCGGTCATGAAGGTTAGCACTGTCAGCCCCGCAGCCTTCATTCGCCGGGGCGGCCGGATCCCCGCGCCCCTCCAGAGCCTGAAAAACTAAGGCACTCTCAAGTCGGAAGGAGTCTTTTCCATGGAGCATTCCTGGATCATATCACCTGTTACGGACAGTATCCGCCCCCAAGCCAATGAAATCGTCCGCGTGGAACGGGGCGGCCCCATGATCGTTTCCTGCGGGCGTCTTCTGGATGCCAGCGTAGAGCCCGGCTTTGTCTGCCTGGAGGATGGCCAGATCCTGGGCCTTCTCCTCTACAACATTGAAGGGGAGGACTGCGAGATCACCGCTCTCATCAGCTACCGGGAGGGCGCGGGAATTGGCGCGGCACTGGTTGATGCGGCCCGGAGTGCGGCCGACGCGGCCGGATGCCGCCGCCTCTGGCTGATCACGACCAACGACAATACCCCTGCCATACGCTGGTACCAGAAACGCGGATTTTCCCTGAAAGCGGTCCATCTGAACGCGCTGGACCGCGCCAGGGAACTGCGCGCCGGTATCCCCCTGACCGGCCGGGACGGTATCCCCCTGCTCCACGAGTTTGAATTTGAGCTCCCCCTTCGCTGATAGCAGGAACAGCTTTATGATTAATCTGAAAAAACTTCGCGCCAACATGGCTGCGTCGCTGAAGGCCACCCTGGATCCTGCCTCTCGCCTCACTGGCAGCGGCCAACGTCTGCTGATTCCCAGCCGCTCCGGCGAAGTCGAGGTCTTTCTCCACCCTGGCGGTGCTTCTCTGAAAAATCCGGTGGTTTTTGAGCTTCACGGCGGCGGCTTTGCCTTTGGAGACGCCTCGGAAAGTGACGCTCTCTGCGAACATCTCCGGAGAGAGCTGGAGATCACCATCGTTTCCATCAACTACCGCCGCTCTCCCAAGCATCCCTTTCCGGCAGCATTGGAGGACGTTTACGATGTGATCCTCTATTTTCACGACCACGCCTTCGCCTATGGGATCGACCCGAAACGCATGGCGGTCTTCGGCCACAGCGCCGGTGGAAATCTCACCGCGGCGGTCAGCATTCTGGCCGGCCGGACCGGTGAATTTTCCCTCTGCGCCCAGTTGATGACTTATCCCTATCTGAACCTTTTCGAAAGTCCCTTCGAAAAGCCCAAATATCCCGAGGCCCTCCCTTCCGCGGCCCTGCTCTCCTTCAACGAAATGTACACCCGGATTGACCAGCGCCGTGACCCGTTGGTCTCGCCGGTCTTTGCGGAGCCTGTGGATCTGGAAGGCCTTCCGCCCGCCCTGATCATGACCGCTGAATTTGATTCTTTGAATGCGGAGGGTGCGCGATACGCAGAAATGTTGAAAGAGGCCGGTGTACCAACAGAGCTCTGTCAGATTCCCGGCTCCATCCACGGCTTTTTGGAAGATTATTTCAAGCCCGCAACCGCCAGCCTGATTACCGATCCGGAGCAAGCCACTGTCGTGGAGGCTCAAGTACGGGCCGCCCTCAACCACGTTGAGGAAACGCTGGTCCGAACCCTCGAGCTTCCGGAGGAACCGGAGGAAACTCGTTAGGAGGCTGTTATGGCGCGCCGTCTTTTCTGTGAAATTTCCCCGCTGACCTATCGCATCTCCACCTGGAAGGAGATCGGAAAGCGGACGCTGCAGGACCTCGTTTCCGGCGAAAAATTTGCTTCCGTCCGGGCGGATTCCCTGCTCCCGGTAACCGTTAAGAGCCATTCCTCCCTGATCCGCCGGAAGCTCGGAAACGCCGATCCGGTCCTCCAGGAAAACAAGGCGGTCAATCTTGCGCTGGCGGCTCCCCATGTGGACAAGATCCTCATCCGCCCCGGCGAAACCTTTTCCTTTTGGCGGCTGGTGGGCAATTGCACCGTCCGGAAAGGCTATCGGGAAGGACTGACCATCCAAAACGGCGTCCCCTCCTCCGGGACCGGCGGAGGGATGTGCCAGTTCACCAATCTCATCCACTGGATGGTGCTTCACTCTCCGCTGACTGTCACCGAACATCACCATCACAATGGAGTAGACCTATTCCCCGACTTTGGCCGGAAGGTTCCCTTTGGCGCTGGCACCTCCATTCTCTACAATTATCGCGATTACCGCTTCCGCAACGATACCGCACAGCCCTTTCAGCTGGTGGTCTGGCTTGATGAGCAGTATTTGAATGGCGAACTCCGAACCACCGAACCTCTTCGAGAAAGCTATCATATTCGGGAAGAAGAAGCCTGGTTCACGCGGGAATCGGATGGGGTTTACCGCCACAACAAGCTGTTCCGCCGGGTCTGCTGCAAATCCACGGGAGAAATCCTCTCCGATAAGCTGCTGCTGGAAAATCACGCCAAGGTCCTTTACGATCCTGCCCTGATTGTTCCGGAACGCTTCCGTTAATACGCAAACCCCCTCCATCCGGTTGGATGAAGGGGGTTTTTCTTACACTTGGGCCCGGCTCTTGGCCTTAGCGCGGAGAGCCTTATCCAGAATAGCTTTCCGAATCCGCAGACTCTTGGGTGTGACCTCAATAAGCTCGTCCTCGTCGATATACTCGATGCACTGCTCCAGGCTCATCTCTTTTGGAGGAACCAGCCGCAGCGCGTCGTCGGAACCGGAGGCTCGGGTATTGGTCATCTGCTTTTTCTTGCAGACATTGACCACCAGGTCCTCGCCCTTGGGAGACTGGCCGACGACCATGCCCTCATAGACCTCGGTGCCGGCGCCGATGAACAGTTGACCGCGCTCCTGAGCGTTGTAAAGGCCATAGGTGACAGCGGTTCCGGTCTCAAAAGCAATCAACGAGCCGACACTCCGTCGCGGAATTTCACCTTTCATGGGCTGATAGCTATCGAACACCGACGCCATAATGCCCTCGCCCTTGGTGTCGGTAAGGAATTCGTTCTTATACCCAAACAGCCCGCGGGCAGGGATGAGAAATTCCAGCTTCATCCGGCTGCCCTGGGGGGTCATGTGCTGAAGCTCACCTTTGCGGGTCCCCATTTTTTCCATGACCGAGCCCATGGATTCTTCCGGGACGTCAATAACCAGCCGCTCGATAGGCTCGCACTTCACGCCGTCAATCTCCTTGAAG
This sequence comes from uncultured bacterium, assembly GCA_905214265.1. Classification (GTDB taxonomy): domain Bacteria; phylum Bacillota; class Clostridia; order Oscillospirales; family Ruminococcaceae; genus Merdivicinus. Next base: position 2,911 of record CAJMLQ010000155.1, on the reverse strand, counting down.
AGCACATGGGGCGTGGAAACCTGGAACTCATAGCCCTCCCGGCGCATGGTCTCGATGAGGATGGACAGATGCATCTCCCCGCGCCCGGCTACCAGGAAGCTGTCCGTGGAGTCGGTGTCGTGGACCTTCAGAGAAACGTCCTTCAGAAGTTCCTTGTAAAGCCGTTCCCGAATCTGCCGCGAGGTGACGTATTTCCCCTCCCGTCCGGCAAACGGCGAATTGTTCACAGAGAAGGTCATTTCCACCGTAGGCTGGGAGATTTTGGAGAAGACCAGCGGCTCCTCCGCGCCCACATCGCACAGCGTTTCACCGATGGTAGCCTGCTCGATACCGGAAATGCAGACGATATCGCCTACTTTGGCGCTGTCGCAGGGGACCCGCTTCAGCCCGTCGATCTCATAAAGAGAAACGACCTTTCCCTTATAATGGGTCTCCGGATTGTGGTAGTCGCAGACAGCAACTTCCTGGCCCTGCCGGACAGTGCCGCGGGTGATGCGGCCAATGACGATACGGCCCACGTAGTCGTTGTAATCGATAGCTGAGACCATCATCTGGAAGGAACCCTCCGGATCGCCCTCTGGCGGATTGATGTGCTCGACGATCTTATCGAACAGCGGCCGCAGATCGGTGCCCTTGATCTCCGGTGCAAAGGATGCAGTGCCGTCCCGCCCGGAGCAGAACACCACCGGGCTGTCCAACTGTTCGTCGCTGGCGTTAAGATCCATCAGCAGCTCCAGGACCTCTTCCTGCACTTCGTAAAGCCGAGCGTCGGGCCGGTCGATCTTGTTGACGACCACAATGATCTTGTGTCCCAGCTCCATAGCCTTCTGCAGGACGAACCGAGTCTGAGGCATGGGGCCCTCAAAAGCGTCCACCAGCAGCAAAATGCCATCCACCATCTTGAGGACGCGCTCCACCTCGCCGCCGAAATCGGCGTGACCGGGGGTGTCGATGATGTTGATCTTGACGCCGTTATAGGTGCAGGACGTGTTTTTGGCCAAAATCGTGATGCCGCGCTCCCGCTCCAGATCATTGGAGTCCATGACGCGCTCCTCCACCACCTGGTTCTGCCGGAAGGCGCCGCCCTGCTTGAGCATCTCGTCCACCAGGGTGGTTTTGCCGTGGTCAACGTGGGCGACAATGGCAATATTTCTCAAATCTTCACGAATCAAACGTAAAACCTCCAAAAACGCGGTTACCCGCGTAAGAATCAGCAATTATTTGTGGTATTTTCCCCCGAACGCAATGGAAAACGCCCGGTAGATCTGTTCCAGCAGCATGACCCGGGCCAGCTGATGGGGAAAGGTCATCCGTGACATGGAAAGCCGCAGCTTTCCCGCCGCCTTGACCGCATCGGACAGCCCATAGGAACCGCCGATAACGAAACAGACCTGACTCACTCCCCGAACGCCGGCTGCAGCAAGCTCCGCCGATAGCTCCTCGGAGGAAAGCTGCTTTCCCTCGATGCACATAGGGATGACTAGGGCGTCCCTGGGGATCTTGGCGAGGATCTCCTCGCCCTCCCGGCGGATGCAACCTGCAATTTCCGCCGCCGAAGGGTTGTCCGGCAGCCGGTATTCCGGCAACTCCACCAAGTTCAGACGGCAGAAAGCACTCAGCCGTTTCTGATACTCCCTACAAGCGTCGGACAGATACGCTTCCTTGAGCCTCCCCACGCAGAGCAGGTGAACCGTCATCATCCAATCTCAAACCTCCTGCCCTGAGTAAACCGCGGGAGCACGTTAATCCGGTAATCCCGTCCATCCAACATTGTCCGCCCGGCCAGATACTCCCGGGAATGGCTCAACGCGATCTCCGGGCGGTTATTTTCCTCGCTGAGATGAGCCAACACGAACTGTGTCGACCCGTTATAGACCAGCTGCTCAATGGTCTGCGCGCACTGGTCGTTGGAGAGGTGTCCATGGCGTGACCGGATGCGCTGCTTCAAGTAGGGGGGATAACTGCCGTTTAAAAGCATTTTTCGGTCATAGTTGGACTCCAACATGACGAAATCGCACCCCAGCAGACCCCGCATCACATCGTCGCTGGGATATCCCAGATCCGTGCAGATTCCCACCGACCGGCCGTTTTCGGCGTCCACGTGGAAGCCTGTGCTTTCCACGCTGTCATGGGGCGTCCGGAAGGGTGTGACATAAAATCCTGCCACTTCTTCCGGCTCTTCCAGGATATGTACATTCTGACCCGCCGTCAGGATTCCCTTCGCCAGCAGCGCACCGATGGTACCTCGTGAGCCGTAGATCGGGATATCAAACCGGGAGGAAATCGCACCCAGGCCCTGGATGTGATCACTGTGTTCGTGGGTCACAAAAATAGCGCGGACCGCTTCCGGCGGAACCCCTGCCAGCGCCATGGCCCGCTGAAAATTCCGGATGCCGATTCCCGCGTCAAAGAGAATCCCATTTGTAAGGGAACCGAGATAGCTGGAATTCCCCCCGCTGGAGCTGCACAAATTATAAAAGAACATCCCGGTCCTCCTTTCAATCACCTTAATGCGACAAAAGGCCGCTGCGGCCAGGGATCGCCCTGCTCCGTTGCAGCAGCCCGGATGAACCACCTACTTCCGCCCAACAGCTACAGCGCCTGTGCCATATAGCCTTCCGGGACGGATATTTTGCGGATGTCGGCGCCCAAAGCCCGCAGCTTGTTTTCCAGCTCCTCATATCCGCGCTCAACATGGTAAATATCTTCCACTTCCGTGGTGCCGACAGCAGCCAGCCCAGCGATAACCAGCGCCACGCCTGCCCGGAGATCGGTTGCCCGAACCGGCGCTCCCATCAGGCGTCCCGTACCCTCGACGACGGCGACACGGCCGTCCACCGAAATATCCGCGCCCATCATGTCGAGCATGAAGAAGTTTTGCGGTCAAGTTTAAAGCAATGCCATACGCTTG
>CAJMLQ010000154.1 GCA_905214265.1 uncultured bacterium | reverse complement strand
GCCGAACAGGTATCGACCCGGCTTGTGGGCAGCTGGCAGGAATGGACGGCCTTTCTTTCCACGGCTGCCCGCCTCTACAAATACCCGTTCCATGAGCAGATGATGATTTACGCCCAGCGCCCGGACGCCACCGCCTGCGCCGAGTATGATTTATGGAACGAAAAAATGGGCCGGTATGTGCGCCGTGGCTCCAAGGGTATCGCCCTGGTGGACGATTCCGGCGACAGGCCCCGGCTGCGCTATGTGTTCGATATTTCTGACACCGGGACCCGTGAACATTCTCGAACCCCCTGGCTGTGGCAGCTGGAGGAACAGCACATCGGGCCTGTGTCGGCCATGCTGGAGCGCAACTACGGCATTGCCGGTGATGATCTTGCCCAGCAGCTTACCGATGTGGCCGGAAAGCTGGCGAGTGAGTATTGGGACGAGCATCAGCAGGACTTTCGCTACATCGTTGACGGTTCGTTCCTGGAGGAGTACGATGATCTCAACGTCGCAGTCCAATTCAAATCGGCGGCCACCGTCAGTATTGCCTACGCCCTGATGTCCCGCTGCGGTTTGGAGCCGGAACGCTACTTCCAGCACGAGGACTTTATGTCGATCTTTGACTTCAACACCCCGGCCACAGTTGGGGCATTGGGAGCAGCAGTCAGCCAGATCAACCAGCAGGTGCTGCGGCAGATCGGCGTCACCATCCAGAACTATGAACGTGAGCATATCGCGGAAAGGAGCATTACACATGGAGAACAACCTGACTTACACGAGGAACGGCGATTACCTGATTCCCGATCTGAGCCTGAGCGAGCAGCCGAAGAAGCCCCTGGGCAAGTACGGCAGGATGCGGAAAGCGTACCTGAAGGAACACCGGCCCCTGATCTACAACCATCTGCTGATGAGCGAGAAGCTGTACCCGCACCTGCTGGAGATCGAGAAAACAGCGAACAGCCGTCTGGAGCAGATGATGCCTCGGCTGGCGGAGTCGGCGGGCGCGACGGAGGAACTGAAAGCCCGCGATCCGATGCGCTGGGTGGGCCTGATGAACACCTGCAAGGCACAGGCCGAGGAAATTCTGCTGACAGAGCTTATCAACAGCTGAGTTTCTTCCCCTCCGAAGCGGAACAAATCCAAAGAATAGATGAAGCAGAGAATGTGAAAACATCCTCTGCTTTTTCTTTTGCCCAGGAACAGCCGCAGCCGGAAGCTACTGACCAGGAGACAGAGGTGGCAAAGCCAACTCTGCGGGAGCTGCATGAAAAATACAAGCCCATCGTGCTGGAAGCTGTTTCCCAAGACATCCGATACCGTAACGCCTGCGGTCATAGTGATTATGAAAACGCTATGATCGAGTGTAATGCGGCTGTGCGCCGCGCCATTCTCGACTCTCATGATATAGAGCTGATCCGCCTGTTCTCTGATGTGCCGGAGTTTCGCCAGCGGTTGCACCGGGAAGTGGCAGACGAAACCTATCCCAAGCTCCATGAGCTGCTTCGCCCACTTTCGGACAATGACATTGATCGGGCTATCCAGGGCTGGAATGGTAAGATCGAAAGCAAACACGCCGTTGTCCGCTACATGAAAAAGCATGGGAGGGAAAAAGACACCGCCGCATGGCTGGCCCATGAGTTTGACGGGGGCGACGGCAAAACCCCGCTTGCGATCTGCCCGGAAAGCCCCAACGGAATGGCTCTGCCCTGGCCCAAAGTACAGCGCCGGATTGCCCAGCTCATCAAAGAGGACCGTTTCTACACCCAAGTTGAAAAGGACAATCTGGATGATGTGGACCCCATCGCTATCCGGGAGACCCTGGCTCAGCGAGGGATTGTAGACGGCCAAGTTGTGGACCCGGAAAAGCTGGACGGCGATCCCTTTGTGCAGCGGGTTATGGCCGATGCCCAGCGGATTGCTGCGGAGGAAACATCGGAACAGCCTACACCGCCAGATTTGTCTGGTCAGCCCATCACCCGCACGGGGGACACCATCACCATTGGAAACGGTGACCCGGTCCATGAGATTGACATCACTGTGTCTGATGAGGAATACGAAGCCATTCGGCAGACCATCCCGGATGAAAAAGCCGATGACCCATCCACACCGATCTACCATGTGGGCGACACAGTATATCTGGAAAATCAGGAGTATCGCATCACGGAACTGCGGGAGGACACAGTACAGCTGCTTCCCACCGGCATGAGCTACCCCATCTACCGGGCCGAGAGCCGGGAACGGTTTGAACAGATGCTGCGGGAGGATGCCCGCAATGAGGCGACAACCGAGTTCTTGCCGCTGAATCCCGAAACGGCAGACCAAGATCTGCGAGATGTGCTGGCTCATGGTTTGATCGGAGCGGCGGATAAGGCGGAACTTTCCAAACTGTTGCGCTCTGGTAAGGATAATAGTGAGGTTGCCCTATGGCTGAGCCGGTCCTATCCCGACATTGTGGAAACAATGGAGCTGGAAACCGGCGATACCGCAGACTACCGGACAACACCCGAAGGTATTGAGCTGGAAATTCTGGACGCAGATGAAAAGCGTCTGGCTATGCGCTATTTTCGCTGGGACGAGGTTGCGCCTTTGCTGCGCGGGATGTATGCCCGTCAGCTGGATGGCTTTGAGCTGGAACACACCGAACCGGCTGCTGAGACTCTGCTTTCTCATTCCGAGAAAACCAACGAACCGGAGCCGCCTGCGCCCGTCGAGCCGGAAAAGCCCCAGGATGAAGTGCTGAACGAACACCCTGTATCTATCCAGGTCAATGGCGAGTGGCAGACATTCCCCAATGTTAAAGCTGCCGAGGAAGCATCTTATGAGGAATACAAGGCCAATCTGCGCCGCAGTGCCGAGAATTTCCGTATCACCGACGATCACCTGGGCGAAGGCGGCCCTAAGGCCAAGTTCCAGGCCAATATTGAGGCAATCAAGCTGCTGAAATACCTGGAGGAAACTACCGGACAGGCAACGCCGGAGCAACAGAAAATCTTATCCCGGTATGTAGGCTGGGGCGGCCTTGCCGACGCCTTTGACCCTGACAAGGAAAGCTGGAGCAAGGAATATGCCCAGCTGAAGGAGCTTCTGACTCCAGAGGAATACGCCGCTGCCAGAGGGTCCACCCTCAATGCTCACTACACCAGCCCCACGGTGATTCGGGCTATTTACGAGGCCATAGGTCACATGGGATTCAAGACTGGCAATGTTTTGGAACCGTCCTGCGGCGTGGGCAATTTCTTTGGTATGCTGCCGGATAGCATGGCCGGAAGCAAGCTGTACGGTGTGGAGCTGGATTCCATCAGCGGGCGGATCGCCCAGCAGCTCTATCCCAAGGCTGACATCACCGTGGCGGGATTTGAGACCACCGACCGGCGGGACTTTTATGACCTCGCCATCGGCAATGTGCCTTTCGGTCAATATCAGGTCCGGGACAAAGCCTATGACAAGCTGAATTTCAACATCCACAACTACTTTTTCGCCAAGGCGTTGGACCAAGTGAGAGCCGGTGGCGTGGTAGCCTTTGTGACTTCTCGTTACACGATGGACGCCAAGGATTCCACCGTGCGCCGGTATCTGGCCCAGCGCGCCGAGCTGCTGGGGGCCATCCGTCTGCCCAACAATGCGTTTAAGGCCAATGCCGGGACCGAGGTTGTATCGGACATCATCTTCCTGCAAAAGCGGGACCGTCCGCTGGACATCGTGCCGGAGTGGATGCAGACTGGACAAACCGAGGACGGCTTTGCCATCAACTGTTATTTCCTGGACCACCCGGAAATGGTGTTGGGCCGACAGGAGCCGGAAAGCACTGCACACGGCATGGACTACACCGTGAACCCCATCGAGGGCCTGGAGCTGGCCGATCAGCTGCACGATGCCGTGAAGTACATTCGCGGCACCTACCAGGAGGCCGAGCTGCCGGAGCTGGGCGAGGGCGAAGCTATCGACACATCCATCCCCGCCGACCCCAATGTGAAGAACTACTCCTACACCATTGTGGACGGCGCTGTGTATTTCCGGGAGACCAGCCGCATGGTGCGGCCTGCTCTCAATACCACCGCCGAAGCCCGTGTCAAAGGCATGGTGGGGCTGCGGGATTGCGTCCAGGAGCTGATCGACCTGCAAATGGATGCTGCCACACCGGACAGCGAAATCCGGGAGAAGCAGGCGGAGCTGAACCGGCTCTATGATGATTTCTCTGCCAAGTACGGTCTTATCAATGATCGCGCCAACCGGCTGGCCTTTGCCGATGATTCCAGCTATTATCTGCTCTGCGCGCTGGAGATCGTAGACGAGGACGGCAAACTGGAGCGTAAGGCGGATATGTTCACCAAGCGGACCATCAAACCCCATGAGGCTGTCACCACCGTGGACACGGCCAGCGAGGCCCTGGCGGTTTCCATCTCAGAGAAAGCCCGTGTGGACATGGAGTACATGGAACAGCTCACCGGCAAAACCAGCGACGAGCTGGCCTCCGAGCTGCAAGGTGTAATCTTCCGTCTGCCTGGGCCTGTGCCGGAGGGAGAACGGCCAACCTATGTGACCGCTGACGAATATCTGTCCGGCAATGTGCGTCGCAAATTGCGGCAGGCACAGCGGGCCGCACAGCAGGACCCGGCCTTTGCCATCAATGTAGAGGCCCTGACCGATGCCCAGCCTAAAGACCTGGACGCTTCGGAGATCGAGGTGCGCCTGGGTGCTACCTGGATTAACAAGGAGTACATTCAGCAGTTCATGTATGAGACCTTCAATACCCCGTATTACCTTCAGCGCACTATCCAGGTCAATTATGCCTCCTATACTGCCGAGTGGCAGGTCACGAGCAAAAGCGCCGTATCCGAAAAAGATGTAGCGGCCTACACCACCTACGGAACCAGCCGCGCCAATGCCTACAAGATTTTGGAGGACAGCCTGAACCTGCGGGATGTCCGCATTTACGACACTGTGGAGGACGCGGACGGCAAAGAACGGCGAGTCTTGAACGCCAAGGAGACCACCCTGGCAGCTCAAAAGCAGCAGGCTATCCGGGATGCTTTCAAAGACTGGATTTGGAAAGACCCGGAACGTCGCCGGGCTTTGGTCGATCTATACAATGAGGAAATGAACTCCACCCGGCCCCGTGAATACGACGGGTCTCACATCACCTTTGGCGGCATGAACCCGTCCATTACTCTGCGGGATCACCAGCTGGGCGCTATCGCTCATGTGCTGTATGGCGGCAATACACTATTGGCACACGAGGCAGGCGCTGGCAAAACCTTTGAGATGGTGGCCGCTGCGATGGAATCCAAGCGCCTGGGGCTGTGCCAGAAGTCCCTCTTTGTGGTGCCGAACCACCTAACCGAACAATGGGCGTCGGAGTTCCTGCGGCTTTATCCCTCCGCAAAAATTCTGGTCACGACCAAGAAAGACTTTGAGACCCACAACCGCAAGAAATTCTGTGCCAGAATTGCTACGGGAGACTACGATGCCGTTATCATCGGCCACTCGCAGTTTGAGAAAATTCCCATCAGCCGGGAGCGTCAGGAGCGGCTCCTTCAGGAGCAGATTGACGAAATCACAGAGGGCATTGCCGAGGTGAAGTACAGCGGCGGTGAGCGTTTCACGGTCAAGCAGTTGGAACGCACCAAGAAATCTCTGGAGGCCAGACTGGAGAAGCTCCAGGCCGAGGGCCGCAAGGACGATGTGGTGACTTTCGAGCAGCTGGGCGTGGATCGGCTGTTTGTTGACGAAGCCCATAACTACAAAAACTTGTTCCTCTACACAAAAATGCGGAATGTGGCGGGCCTCTCCACCAGTGACGCCCAAAAGTCCAGTGATATGTTCGCCAAGTGCCGCTACATGGACGAAATCACCGGCAGCCGTGGTGTTATCTTCGCCACCGGTACGCCGGTCAGCAACTCCATGACTGAGCTTTACACTATGCAGCGGTATCTCCAGTATGAACGGCTGCAAGAACTGAACATGACCCACTTCGACTGCTGGGCCAGCCGCTTCGGAGAAACCGTCACGGCGCTGGAGCTGGCACCGGAGGGCTATACTTTAATAGGACAAAAAAATTAACTGTCCTAAATTGAAAAAATACATATGGAAAGGAGGATAAGAAAATGTCAAGGACTTCAAGAATTACAGCACTTTACGAGCGTTTGTCAAGAGATGATGACCTTACTGGCGAGAGTAATTCTATTACCAATCAAAAGAAATACCTCGAAGATTATGCCCGTAGGAATGGTTTTGAGAACATTCGCCATTTTACCGATGACGGATTTTCGGGTGTAAATTTCAATCGCCCTGGCTTTCAATCTCTGATAAAAGAAGTTGAAGCAGGAAATGTAGAAACCTTGATTGTTAAGGATATGAGCCGATTGGGGCGAAATTATCTGCAAGTAGGTTTTTATACGGAAGTTCTGTTTCCACAGAAAAATGTCCGTTTCCTTGCAATTAACAACAGTATTGACAGTAACAACGCTTCGGATAATGACTTTGCTCCGTTTTTGAATATTATGAA
>CAJMLQ010000153.1 GCA_905214265.1 uncultured bacterium | reverse complement strand
GAAAGCTGTGCGCTGGACAGCGCTGGTTTTGAGTTTGTAAGGGACGTCCGACCCGGGGAGATGGTCATCTTTGGGGACGGGGAACCGGAGAGTCGGATGATCCTGGAACAGCAGCGGAAAGGCCTCTGCATTTTCGAATACGTCTATTTTGCGCGGCAGGATTCCGTCATCGACGGTCTGAGCGTTTATCAGGCCCGGTTCAACATGGGAGTAAAGCTGGCCGAGGAGTATCCGGTGGACGCGGACGTGGTCTGCGGCGTGCCGGACAGCGGCCTGGAGGCAGCCATGGGCTACGCCTGGAAAAGCGGATTGCCCTACGTCTCCGGCTTTGTCAAGAACCGCTATATCGGCCGGAGCTTTATCTTTCCCTCCCAGACCCAGCGGGATGCGGCGGTGCGGCTCAAGCTGAACCCGCTGAAGGCCAACGTGGAGGGGAAGCGCATCGTCCTTATCGACGACTCCATCGTCCGGGGAACCACCAGCGCCAAGACCATCCGCAGCCTGAAAATGGCCGGGGCCAAGGAAGTACATTTTCGCATTTCGTCCCCGCCCTTCACCCATTCCTGCCACTTCGGCACGGATATTGACAGCGAGGAAAATCTCATTGCCAATCACAAGACCATCCCGGAGATCCGGGATTTTATCGGGGCGGACAGCCTCGGCTATATCAGCATCGACGGCCTCAGGGAGGCCTGCTCCGCCTGCAGCCTGCCCTTCTGCACCGGCTGCTTCAGCGGGGATTACCCGGTTCAGATCGGGCGTCACAGCAAGGCGCAGTTTGAAGCCTGCGCAAAAGCGGAATGATTTCCGCCGCGGGGATACCTGGCAGTTCCCGGACGCGGCGGAATTCGTCATAGAGGTTCCGGCGGCCTGACGCCGGGAGAAAAGAGGAGGAAGCTTATGGATCGCATCATTTACCTGGTGCTGGAGGACGGCCGCGTTTTTGAAGGCCGCAGTTTCGGCGCGGAAGGGGAAGTAACGGGGGAGATCGTCTTTACCACCGGCATGACCGGCTATCTGGAGACGCTTACCGACCCCAGCTATTATGGCCAGATCGTCGTGCAGACCTTTCCGCTCATCGGAAACTACGGGGTGATCCCCGCTGATTTTGAGAGTAGGGGCCCTCATGTTTCCGCTTATATTGTCCGCGAATGGTGTCAGACTCCCTCGAATTTCCGATCCGAAGGGGATCTTGACACTTTTTTAAAGAAAACCGGTGTTGTGGGCCTGTACGGAATCGATACACGCGCTTTGACCCGGATCATCCGGGAGCACGGCGTTATGAATGCAAAAATCGTTGCCAGCCTGGAGAAGAAAGATGCGGCTGTGGCAGAGGCAAAAGCTTATGCCGTCCGCGGTGCGGTGGCGGCGGTGAGCTGTAAGGAGCCGGAAACGGTCACTCCGGACGATGCCAAGTATCGGGTGGTTCTCTGGGATTTCGGCGAGAAGGAGAACATCCGCCGGGAACTGGTCCGCCGGGGCTGCGAGGTGATCATGGTTCCCTATAACACCACAGCGGAGGAGATTCTGGCTCTGGATCCCGACGGCGTGATGCTGTCCAACGGGCCCGGCGACCCGGCGGAGAACACCGGGGTTATCGCAGAGCTCCAAAAGCTCTGCAAGTTCGGAAAGCCGATCTTCGGCATTTGTCTGGGGCACCAACTGACCGCTCTGGCCCAGGGCGCTAAGACGGAAAAGCTCAAATACGGCCACCGAGGCGCCAACCAACCGGTAGAGGACACCGTTACCGGACGGGTCTACATCACCAGTCAGAATCACGGCTATGCGGTGGTGGCAGATTCCCTGCCGGATAACGCCAGAATGCGTTTCGTCAATGCCAACGACGGCACCTGCGAAGGCGTAGACTATCTGGACGCGCCGATTTTCACGGTTCAGTTCCATCCGGAGGCCTGTGCCGGCCCCCAGGATACCGGATTCCTGTTCGATCGGTTTTTGGACAGCATGGAAAGCTGTAAAAAATAAAGACAGAGAAAGCGTTCTGCGAGGAAAAGAAGAGAAATGGAAAGAGGAGGAACCAGCTAAGTGAAAAATGAATTGGTTATCGTCCTGGATTTCGGCGGGCAGTACAATCAGCTGATCGCCCGGCGAGTCCGGGAATGCGGCGTCTACTGCGAGGTCCATCCCTATACCACGCCCCTCTCCGAGCTGCGGGAAAAGGACCCTATCGGCGTCATCTTCACCGGCGGGCCGGACAGCGTCTATCGGGAGGATTCGCCCAAGGTGGACCCGGCGATTTTTGACTGGGGCGTGCCCATCCTGGGCATCTGTTACGGCTGCCAGCTCATGTCCCAGACCCTGGGCGGGCGGGTCACCGCGGCCCAGGAAGACACCGCCCGGGAATACGGCAAAACCGTCACCTATTACAACACCTCATGCCGCCTGTTTGACGGACTGCCGGAGCAGGGGGTATCCTGGATGAGCCACGGCGATTATATGGCCGCCATTCCCGCGGGCTTCACCCTGGAGGCCCATTCCGACGCCTGTCCCAACGTGGCTATCGCCAACGAGAAACGGGGCTTTTACGGCGTCCAGTTCCATCCGGAGGTCAACCACACGGAAAACGGCGCACAGATGATTCGCAATTTTCTTTTCAAGGTCTGCGGCGCCAAAGGCGACTGGACCATGGAGGATTACTGCAAGTCCACCATCGCCCGGCTGCGGGAGGAGATTGGTCCCAAGGGGCGGGTGCTCCTGGCCCTGTCCGGCGGCGTGGATTCCTCCGTTCTGGCGGCGCTGCTGGCCGAGGCCATCGGCGACCGGCTGACCTGCGTCTTTGTGGATCACGGCCTCATGCGGAAGAATGAGGGAGATGAGGTGGAAAAGGCCTTCCGAAAATGGGATGTCCGGTTCGTCCGGGTGGACGCGGAGGAGCGGTTCCTTTTGAAGCTCGCCGGCGTGGAGGACCCCCAGGAGAAGCGCCGCATCATCGGCGCGGAGTTCGGTTATGTTTTTCGCGATGAGGCGGAGCGCTTCGGTATTACCAAGGAGGATTTTTTGGCGCAGGGGACCATCTATCCCGATGTCATCGAGTCCGGTAAAGGCGACGCCGACGTCATTAAGAGTCATCACAACCGTCTGCTTCCCCCCGAGGTGGTTGCCCGGTTCAAGGGCGTGCTGGAGCCCCTTGACCTGCTCTTTAAGGACGAGGTCCGGACCTTGGGCCGGGAGCTTGGACTGCCGGAATATCTGGTCATGCGCCAGCCCTTCCCTGGCCCCGGCCTTGCCATCCGTATTATTGGTGCGGTGACGAAAGAAAAGGCGGACACCCTCCGGGAGGCGGATTTCATCTTCCGGGAGGAGATCGCCAAAGCCGGCGAGAACAGAAACTTGAGCCAGTATTTTGCCGTGCTGACCAATTCCCGCTCTGTGGGCGTTATGGGCGATGGCCGGACTTATGACTATACCCTTGCCCTCCGGGCGGTGACCACCAGCGATTTCATGACGGCTGACTGGGCCCGGCTCCCCTATGAGGTGCTGGACCGGATCTCCGTGCGGTTGGTGAACGAAGTGAAAGGCATCAATCGCATCGTTTACGACATCACGTCCAAGCCCCCCGCAACGATTGAGTGGGAATAATTTGAAAAAGCCGAAAAACCCAGTGTTTACAATGCTTTTCAGACTTCGCCCACTCTCTCTGATAAGGTTTTGATAAGAATGCCCTCCAATGCGATTATTCTGCGTTGCGAGTGGCTTGTGAGTAAAGAATAATTTCAAACACCTCACAAATTACCCATATTAACATTTAAGCCCGTACTGATCGGATGTCAGTACGGGCTTTTTGTCGTTCATTTTCGGCTGTAACTATGAACTTTTTGTAAACATTCAAAAGAAAGCTCAAAAAAGGGTTGAAAAAAGGGGCTGAAAAAGATGGTAAGTAGAGGGTTTATTTTTCTTCCTCTCTCAATGCTTGAATCAGCATATCGCTGAGTTCCTGCGAAGGTACTTTCGCCCAAATCTGGGTTGTGTCCTCTGCCGGGAATGTATAACGCCAACGGTCATACTGGTCTTTGCTGATTTCGCCGTTTTTCAGCTTTTCGGCTTGGTCAGCCCATGCGGAAAGCATTTTGAAAATGGACTCGTCCATTGTGCGTTTACTGCCATCAAAGACGATATGTACCTCGTCTCCCTGTTTTTCAGCTCTCACACCATGAATGTCCTCAATAGCGAAAAATGTATGGATGAAGCCCAGATCGCTGTCGATGTCGGGGATGTTCAGAGCCAAAGGAGAAACCTCCAAAACATTCGCAAGAGCTTTTACCAAATCTTCCTTGGGTGTTCTGGAGCCGGACTCATACTGAGCCATACGAATATCAGCGGTCTTTTGGGGAAATCCCACGGCTTGACCGAGCCACTTCTGCGTCATGCCACGCAGATTGCGTATAAAACGGATTCTTTCACCGATTGCCATAGTTTTCTCTCCCTTTCGGATTGTTGTCGTTAGTATAACATAAAAGTTTAGTACTTGTCAAGATAACTTAAACAAAAATATTTAATATTTTCCCCAAAGCCTCTTGACATAACGGAATTTGTTTAGTATAATGATGATGCAGACTTAAACAAATAAGTTTAAGATGTCCGCCCGGGCAAATCGGATGGCGGCCAGAAAGTATTCCGACACTAAATAAGGAATATTATACCCAAAAATCAAAAAGGAGGAATTGAATGGAAAAGAAGTTCATCAGAGTGGACGAAGTTGCAAAGGAGTTAGAGATTTCGGAATCCCACGCATACAAGATTATGCGTAAGCTCAACCGAGAGTTGGAGGCGAAAGGCTATATCACCGTTGCAGGACGAGTAAACCGTCAGTATTTCAATGAAAGATTTTATGGAACAGAAAGGAGCGAAGAAAATGCCGGCTTATAAGAACAAAGAAAGCGGAAAATGGTATGTGGTCACACAGTACACTGACTGGACAGGCGCACGAAAGCAGAAATGCAAGCGAGGGTTTGATACCCGCCGTGAAGCTCTGGAATGGGAACAGAAGTTCCAGCAGCAGAGCGCCGGGGACTTGGATATGAGCTTTGAAGCCTTTGTGGAGATTTACACCACCGATCTCAAAGCAAGGCTGAAAGAAAGCACTTGGCAGACCAAGGAGCATATCATCCAGACCAAGATCGTCCCGTACTTCGGCAAGCGCAAGATCAACGAGATCACCACCAAGGATGTGATTGCGTGGCAGAACGAGCTGCTTGCCTACCGTGACGAAAAGCACAAGCCCTATTCTCAAAGCTATCTCAAAACGCTGCATAATCAGCTCTCCGCCATTTTCAACCACGCAGTACGATTTTACGATCTGCGCTCCAACCCGGCAGCAAAAGCCGGAAACATGGGCAGCGAGGAACGTAAGGAAATGCTGTTCTGGACGAAAGAGGAATATCAGAAATTTGCGGAAGAAATGATGGACAAGCCCATTTCCTACTACGCATTTCAGATGTTGTACTGGACGGGCATCCGTGAGGGTGAGCTGCTGGCTCTGACCCCGGCAGATTTCGATTTTGAGCGTGGGACAGTAAAAATCAGCAAGACCTATCAGAGATTGAAAGGAAAGGACGTGATTACCTCTCCCAAGACCAAGAAAAGCAACCGCACTATCCAGATGCCTGATTTTCTCTGTGAGGAAATGCAGGAGTTCTTCAAGATGCAGTACGGGCTGAAAAAGAAAGACCGTATCTTCACCATCAACAAGAGCTATCTGCACAGGGAAATGGATAGAGGGGCAGAAGCCGCAGGGGTCAAGCGTATCAGAATCCACGATTTGAGACACAGCCACATCAGTTTGCTGATCGACATGGGTTTCTCGGCAGTAGCCATTGCCGACAGAGTGGGACACGAAAGCATTGAGATCACCTACCGATATGCTCACCTGTTCCCCTCCAAGCAGAAAGAAATGGCAAGCAAACTGGACGATCTTAACAAAGGAGCGTGATATTGATGTCAGCAAAGAACGTAGACAAACACAACCGTTTTCGCAGCATTACGGTGGGCTTCCGAGTATCACCGGAAGAACAGGAAGAACTGAACAGAGCCGTAGCCCTGTCGGGACTTCCCAAACAAGAATACTGCTACCGCAAGTGCATGGGGCGTGAAGTGGTGGTACAGCCCAATCCGAGAGTACACAAGGCGCTCAAAACGCAGATGGCGGCAATCCTCGCAGAACTTGAGCGCATTGCCGCCGGGGACAGCGTACCTGATGAACTGCTCAGTACCATCGACCTCATCGCCATCACCATGCAGGGTCTGAAAGGAGAGGATGCGAATGATTGATGCAAAAGAAAAGACTGCCCTTGCAACATCTGTTGGCGCAGATGAAAGGCAGTCATTTCAAACAACTTCTGCAAATATTATACCCATTTCCGATACGGAAATCAATCGCCCGGACGAAAATTCTTCGGAAAATTTTGAAGAAATCTACCGTCAGATGCAGAGAATGAACGACCCGGCATATCTGCACACGGTGTCCATGAATGATCTGTACGAAACAGTTTTCCAGAGCAGACCGCCCGTCATAGACGGTCTGCTCTACTCCGGCACCTACCTGTTCGCAGGAGCGCCCAAGGTTGGCAAGTCGTTCT
>CAJMLQ010000152.1 GCA_905214265.1 uncultured bacterium | reverse complement strand
AATGTTGTTGCAACCGGAAGTCTTGCCCAGAATGACGAGATCAATATCCAAGTCAGAGCTGTCAATCAAAATATCCCCCTCGCCGTCACCCTGGAACAGCTCCATTGCCGTGTCAGAAATGTCGCTGATCTGCTTCTGAATGGCTTTCATGTCCTCGGTCAGTGTGCCGGAGGTGCCGGAGATTTCACCGTTCAACAGACGCATTTGCCCGGACATTCCCGAGATGGCAGAGGACAAGCCGCTCAATTTTGTGGTCATGGAAATCTGTGTGGAAGCGCTGAGATTGCCATTTGTAGATGTGTGATGTTCTCCTTCCACACCTCCTTCAGTCAGACCAGCTTGAATTTCACCTTCGGAAGCGACGCTGCCCCCTATGATTCCACCATCCCGGTGCTTTCCTCGGCGCCAGCGATCCCTCCAACTCCAATGCTTCCTCCGGTTTCGGTCATTTCGCCACCCTCTGCAGTTCCTCCGCCTCCGGTAATCTGACTACCGGAAGTGACACCTCCACCTACACCTCCGACGGTTTCACTGCTTCCTTCCACCTCCATTTGAGGCGGAGTTACAGTAACGCTGCCATTGCTATCCGCATCACCGCTCCCGGTCACTGTGCTGGTGACACTGCCATATGTCCGGATGTTACTGGCCGCGCCTGCGGCACTGTCCAGATAGTCTGCAATCCGGTTCAGTCTGGAGGTCACGGTTCCAACCCCCGCATTGGCGTCATTCAAAGCCGTAGCCAGTATGACATCCAGCTCATCGAGCTGCTGCTCCAGCTTGGCAAGGGTGCTTTCCGAAATATTCTGAGCGATATATGGCTCCATTTGCCCTGCAATGCCGCCGACATCTTTACGGCCAAAGATATCCGCGTTGTTTTCACAGGCGTGGATATAGCCGCAGCTGCAGCCAACGATTCCGCCTACATTGTAGCCGATATGGGGATATCCGATCGGCGCATTGTTAGCGCAGTCTGACACAATCCCCGACGAATACCCCGCAATCCCGCCGGTATCCGATGCCGATGTGCTGGTATCCATAGAGGAAAGTTTGGAAACATCCAGGGAAAAATCAAGTTTGATATCCTCCGGGCTAAGTGTCGGATCAACGCTGACAGTATTCACATACGCACTGTTTTGGCAGGTTCCAATTACGCCCAAATTGCATCCGGCAATGCCGCCCGTCATTTTATCTCCAACAATGGAGCCGCTTGCCCTGCACGCAAGGATTTGACCGGTCACAGCGTTGATGCCGACAATACCTCCCACATTGCTTTCACCTGATACATTCCCTGTGAAAGTGCATCCGGTTACCATGCCATAGTTTTCGCCAACGATACCGCCAACATTGCTACTGTCTCCGGAGGAAACGAGGCCTCCGCTGACTTTCAAATTTTTGACAACCGCCTGTTCCTGTAAAATGCCAAATAATCCGTTTGGCGTCTCACTGTGGGTAATTTTCAAACCGCTTATGGTGCGGCCGTTCCCGTCGAATGTGCCGCCAAATGTAGGAATGGTTGAGAACTCAGCATCTGACAGCGAAATATCCGCCTGGAGAATGACTCTTTTCCCCTGAGACCAGGTATCCAAAGTGCAGCGTTCTGCCAGCTCCGCAAAATCTTCGGCTGTATTTATGTATATGACCTCCGGATCTCCGGCAGCAAACGCAACCGGAGCCAGAGAGAGAATCATAGATACTATGAGTGACGCAACTAATAGAAATGCGATGAGTCTGTTAAACTTCGACCGTTTCATCTTCCGCTCCTTCCTCGGCCACTGAGCCGGAGATCACCTTCAGGTTTACATCGCCGTCCACCGTGGCGCGTACGGTGCCGATGATGGTGCCGCGAATTTCACCGCGGACCATGCCCTCAATCCGAACACGGCCGCTGGCACTGGCTGTCTGCTCCTTGATCGGCATGGAGAACGAGGTCTTGTCAACAATTTTACTGCCCAGCAGCAGAATCTGCGGCAGGACAAACATGACCAGAATCATGGAGATGATGGTGCCCCGACCGATACTGCCGATGCCCACAATGGCAGCGTCAGAAGTCATTCGGCCAACCAGAATGCCTGCCAAAGACAGAACCGTACCGGAGGTAATGATGGTCGGGAAAGCAAAATTCATGGTTTCGATGATTGCCTGCCGGTGATTCATCTCGTTCTTCAGCTCGTTGAATCGGCTGGCTATCACAATGGCATAGTCGATATTGGCACCCATCTGAATGGAGCTGACAACCAGATAGCTCATAAAGAAGATATAATTCCCGGTGATGGTGGGAATGGAGAAGTTGATCCAGATTGCGCCCTGGATCACCAGGATCAGCAGCAGCGGCATACCCGCAGACTTAAAGGTAAACAGCAGAACGACCAGAACGATCAGGAGCGACACGACCGTGACCACCAGATTGTCCCGTTCAAAAGATTTCTGGAAATCATATTCCGTTGTAGATTCACCGACAACATAGATGTTCCCGTCGGGATAATAAATTTTTGCCGTATCCCGCAAAGTATCCAAAAAGGCGTATGTTTCATCACCGCTGACCGGGAGGTTCAGATAGACCAGGATACGGTTGTAATCCTCGCCCTGCAGCTGATTTTTGCCGCTCTCCATCATGGTCTTTGCCTCGTTCAGCAGGTCCGCCTGCTCATCATCCAGTGTGACAATGCCGGAGTCTATCTGATCACAGGCGAACAGCAGAATGTCGATCAGCGGAATGCTGTAGGTGGATAGGCTTCCCACTATCTCACCGTAATCCTTATTTTTTGCGGCATACGCCGCATACACCATCTGGGCTACTTCATAGTCCAAATCCGTCAGCTCTGCAAATTGCCTTGGAGTCAGTTTATCCGCCAGCATATAGCCGTCCATAGCCTCCACATTGGAAAGGCCCATGGTGTAGTCTACCTGGTCAAAGGTATCCAATTCCTTCAGCAGCTTTCGCTCGGCATCGTAATCTCCGCTGGGGACCACCAGAGCCACATAGTTCTCCGCACCAAAGGTATCCTCAATTCTGTTTTCCGCAATCTGTGTCGTATTTAGTTTCGGCGTGTCCAGAATGCTGTAGCCATAGGCATAGGGACAGTCGCCGGATAGGTTAAATGCCAGAACCAACACGGCGAGGAACAGCGGTGGTACTATAAATCTTGTGGCATAGGCAAACTTTCCGACAAAGGGAATTTTCGGGATAAAGTTACGGTGTGCTGTTTTTTCCATCAATGGACCGAACAACATCAATAATCCCGGCATGAAAACAAACACAGATAAAAGCGCATACAGGATGGCTTTTATCAGGCAGATGGCCATATCCGGGCCAATCTTGAACTGCATGAACATCATGGCAACCAGTCCGCCGATGGTGGTCAGGCTGCTGGCCCCTATCTCCGGGATACCCTTGCTCAGCGCCACAATGACTGCCTCCCGCAGTGGTAGCGTCTGATGTTCCTCTTTAAAGCGATTGCACAGGATGACTGCGTAATCCAGGGACAGTGCCAGTTGCAAAATGCTGGTCACGGAATTGGATACAAAAGAGATCGTCCCCAACAAAAAGTTGCTTCCCAAATTCAGAATCATAGCAGTGACGAAGGTCAAAAGCAGCACCGGCACCTCCGCCCAGGTCTGGGAGGTCAAGCACAGCACGGCGATGACGATTACCGCTACCCATACCATGATGACGCTGACCTCACTGTCCAGAATCTCTGCCAGCTGGTCGCCCAACTCGGTGGAGATATAATAGTCCTCCGACGAAACCACCGCTTCCACCTGCTCCAACGCTTCCAGACACTGATCATCTGTATCGGCGTAGTCAAAAGTGACAGTATACAGCGCGGATACATCTTGATAGTCCTCATCCTTATCAAAGGTGACGCTTTGCACGCCGTCCAGCTCAGAGATTGCGTCATGCAGTTTTTCTGCCCGCGACAGGGTAACGTTGGCCACCATGACCCGAGCATTACCGTAAGTAATAAACTGATCCTCCATGACATCCAGACCCTGTCTGGCTTCCGAATGAGCCGGCAGGTACTCTGCCAGCTCGTTCTCTACCGTGATCCAGTTTCGGGATATGACAGAGAAAATGATGGCTATAATTGTGATCAAAAAGAACAGATTCCGCTTATCCACGATAAAGGTGGCAAGCTTCATCATAAAGCTGTTTCCGTCTTTTTTGGGCGACTGTTCACTCATAAGCATTCACACTCCTTTGCAGCTTTGGCGGAGCCGTTCATCATTTCCTCCTGACAAATGGTTCCCGTGATTGGAAACAGGTTCCGTCCGCCTTTCAAGGATAAATGCAAAGAATCTGGAGTGATCTGGCCGGCGGCAGTATAGGGAATGGAACTCATAAGGGTGACCAGAATACCGCTGATGCTGCAACGCCCGTTCTCGTCAATGCTTCCTTCAAACGGTTCCAAATGCTTCAGCACATCCAGATGCCCCTTGATTTTATCTTTTTCAATTTGTACTTCTAGTGTTCCGGAACGATTACCAAGCGGCGTCTGCATTTGAATACGATATTTTCTCCTGAGCACTTGAGCACCTCCTTTTACAAGTATATGATCCAATCCAATTCGGCCCGATGGAATATGATAATAAGCGGGATGCGGAAAACATCGCGCCCCGCTTTACGATTGGAAACCCTTAATTTTGATTGGTAACTTAGCGTTTCCTTTTCGGGGAGCAAACTCGTATGCATTTCCGCCCCGTCCCCCGTCCCTGCGAGCCTGAATGCTATGTACCGTGTTGCAGTCCGCATCCATATTCAGGTCTGTGACAGTGCAGCCGGTCAGGATGGTCACGCCCCGATCCAACAGCCATTTCTTGGTGGGCTTGATGATGGCGTCATACTCGTTATGCTTGGTCTCTACCTGGCCACGCAGTTCTTCAATGCCGGGCAGGTGCTGGATAAAGCGGATCATATACCGCTTCATCTCGATCAATCCACATACTGGATTGATACAATTCCGGCACAGTTTCACCAAAGGACTCGTCGATTGTCACATCCTCCAATTCGGATTCCGGCGTCACCATCATCTCCACCATTTTCGCGGACAGCTCTTTGGACATCCGGAAATCCTTGATCTGTTCATAGACCTAGCCCTACTTATACAGTGCGCGCCCTTTTACCACAATTCTGTGCTCGTTGTTCGCCTCTACGGTTTCCTCCAGTACGGTGCGGCCCGGCGTGTCAATGGAGGAAATTTTGTTGCATAGATACCACAAACACTCCATATTGGGCTCCGGTTCTCGCTCGTCCCGGCAAAGATAGCCGTGTTCGTTGCGCGTACCATCCATACTGCCGCCTACATCGGACAGTTGCTCATAAATGGTCACGTTCCTACCAGGCATATAGCCATCATCAATCAGAAACACAGCGGTTACAAGACCGGCGATGCCACCTCCAACAATATGTGCCTTTTTCAGCTCAATGCTCTCAGGTTTGTGGGCCGTAATTCTGTCGTAATTTTTCATGCGATGACCTCCTTGATCTTTGGTATGACCGTTATAGATGGTCTTTGCTTTTATAATTGAATTGTAGAATAACAAGCATAAACATAAAACGGTCAAACAGCTCTGATTTGGGGAGAACTCGGACAAACGCAATGGGTTTGATGGTAAAATTTAAAGATTGATTTATACCGGACAATTGGCCGAATTTATCCATTGAACATTTGACGGACAAGTGTATAATAAATTTAAGGGAGATTTTTAGGAGGACGTATATGAATCATGAAGTTACTTCTCTAAACACAAAGAAAACGCTTGCGGAGTCTTTGAAAAAGGCAATGGGAACAAAGCCCCTTTCCAAAATTACCGTAAGCGAGATTATAAAAGACTGCGGTGTCAACCGTAAAACCTTCTATTATCACTTTGAAGATATCTATGCTCTGCTGAAATGGATGCTGGAACAGGAAGCGATTGAGGTGGTTAAAAATTTTGATTTGCTTGTAAACCCCGAAGAGGCCCTTGCCTTTGTGATCGATTATGTGGATGCCAACAAGCACATTATAAACTGCGCCTATGATTCCATGGGACGGGATGAAATGAAGCGCTTTTTTCTGACGGATCTGTATAGTGTGGTACGCTCCATTATAGATAGCGTTGCAGACAAGATAGGGGCAGTTGTTGACGATGACTTCAAAGACTTTCTTACAACTTTCTATACAGAAGCACTGGCCGGGATGCTGATCAATTATTTTCAGGGCAGCGAACGCCGCGGCCGCCAGGAGTTAATGGATTACATCCTGCTAATCTTGCAAAACTCCATACCAAACGTGATTAAAAAAAGAACAGAAAACAAGGAACGATATCATGAACCGATATACTCCCTCTATGAAAGACTTTTGATTTTTCTTTCGTAGGGGGAGTATATTAATATTTCAAATAAAAATTTTATCTTCCCTCAAAGGTAGCTAAAGTGAGTGTTTCGGGATTACTTAGGTACGAAAAAAGAAACGATAGCGATAGCAAGCACAGCAAGTGAGTACCCACTTGCGGATTTTTCCTATTTTCAGGTCCCTTGCCCGAAAATGTAAAAATGCTTGTTGGTATAAAGTGTGCTACCCGTGGCGGCGGCCCTGATTCTGTACTGCGTTTTCAAATTCGCCTACATGAAGGGCGGCGAGCTGGACTATGTATGGCTCTGGATACTCTGCGGCCTGCCCTTCGGCCTCCATCGG
>CAJMLQ010000151.1 GCA_905214265.1 uncultured bacterium | reverse complement strand
CTGCCCTATGCTGCGGCACTTCTTGTCATTCTCACCGTGATGTTTCTCACTTACAAGGTCGCCTATCACAAGGAGTATCTGACCTCAGGGCAGGAGGAATACAAGCTCCGTATGGAACTGGCGGATAAGCTGCGGCGGCTGCCGCTGTCCTTTTTCGGGATGCGCGATCTCAGCGATGTCACCGGTATCATTATGGATGACGTGCAGACGATGTCCCACGTGCTCTCCCAGAGTGCAGCGGAGCTCATCGGCGGCATTCTAACGGGTATCGTCGCATTGGTTGTGCTGTTTATCTATGACTGGCGGCTCGCGCTGTATTTGGCGGTATGTATGCCGGTGGTGCTTCTCGTGATGGCGCTGTCTCGAAAAATCTCCGAGGGAACGAACAAGAAAAATCGGAGAAAAAAGCTGGATGTCAGTGCGGGCCTGCAGGAGTATCTAGAGAACATCAAGCTGCTGCGCACCACTGAGGCCATGGGCGATTATCAGCAGGGACTCTGCAAAAAGGTAAAGCATATCATTCCCGGTCTTGTGCTGTATGAACTGCTGGCGGGACTGTCTATTTCCATCTCGTATAATGTGATGCGCGTGGGGCTTGGTCTTGTGATCCTGTTCGGTTCGGGGATGCTGGCCGCCGGGGAGATTACGCTGTTTAAGTTTCTGATCTTCCTCTATGCTGCCGTCCGAATCTACGAACCGCTGACCAGCGCCTGCGAACATCTCGGCGACTTTATCGCGTCGCTGGTCGGGGCAGGGCGTGTTTCGGCATTGCTGGCCAAACCGGAGCAGGGCGGCAGCGAGGACATTACGGTGGATCGCTTCGACATTCGCTTCGACCATGTCCGCTTTGCCTACAACCACGAGGAAGTTCTGCACGATGTGTCCTTCACGGCGAAGCAGGGTGAGATTACTGCGCTGGTGGGGCCGTCCGGCTCCGGAAAAAGCACGCTGGCACGGCTTGCTGCACGGTTCTGGGATGTGCAGAGCGGTTCGGTATCCCTTGGCGGCGTTGACCTTCGGCAAATCGCGCCGGAGGAGCTGCTGAAAAACTATTCCATCGTGTTTCAGGATGTGGTGTTGTTTAACGACTCCATTTACAACAACATCAAAATCGGACGGGAGGACGCCACAGAGGAAGAGGTCTACGCCGCCGCCAAGCTGGCAGCCTGTGACGAATTTATTCACCGTCTCCCGGACGAATACCAAACCGTTATCGGCGAAAATGGTAAGACCCTCTCCGGCGGCGAACGGCAGCGGCTTTCTATCGCCCGGGCGTTTCTGAAAAATGCCCCTGTCATTCTGCTGGATGAGAGCACGGCCAGCATTGATCCGGAGAATGAAACGAAGATTCAGCAGGCCATCGGGCGGCTCATTCAGAATAAGACTGTCCTCATTATTGCCCACAAGCTCCGCACGGTAGCCGGCTGCGACAAGATCGTGGTATTGGATAGCGGCAGCGTGGCGGAGGAAGGCACCCACGAGACGCTGATGGAGCAAAAGGGTCTTTATTACAAGCTATACACATTGCAAAGCGAGAGTCTGGTCTGGAAGGTCAGAGCATAAATCAGGAGGTATTTACATGAACACAAAAGATAAAAGCAAGCTGAACGGAAAGGATCTGATCAGCATCGGCATTTTCACCGCCGTATATTTCATCCTCAATCTTCTCATCGCGGCGGCTATGGGCTTTATCCCGTTGGTTAACATGATGATTCCCTTTGCCAGCTCTCTGGTGCTGGGCATCCCCATGATGCTCTACTTTTCCAAAATCAAAAAGTTCGGCATGGTGCTCATCACCTACATTATCTACGGCGCGATCCTCACACTGGCAGGCGTCGGCATTTACAGCCTCATTGCAGGCACCCTTTGCGCACTCATCGCCGAATTTATTCTGAAGGCAAAGCGGTATGCCAGCATCTCTGCCGCCATCCTGTCCTATGCCGTTTGCAGCGTGGGCGCCAACGCCAATGTTCTGGGCTTTGCCTTTATGACTGAGGCGCAGCTGGCGGAAAAGACCGCCTACTATGGGCAGGAATATATGGACATCATCTCCGGATACTTCTCCCATGGCTATATGCTGCCGCTTCTTGCGATTACGGCCTTTGCGGGCGGCGCACTGGGCGGCCTGCTGGGGAAAGCTGTCCTGAAAAAGCACTTTGCCAAGAGCGGAATGATCTGATGCAGGGGATATTATTTGCCGAAAAGTCCAGAGCGCGGCAGCTCTATCTGGACGCACGGACGAAAATCATTCTCTGCCTCACTGTGTCTTTCCTCATGTTCTCTTGCGAGTATACCGGTGTCATGCGCTTTGTTCTCCCCGTTCTGGCGGCGGTTCCCTTTGTATCCTTCCTGATCCTGCGAAGATATCGGAAAGCGGCAGTCTATGGGATGGTGTATGTGCTCTGCCTTATGCTTCCGATGCTCCTTCGCCAGCTGGACGCGCCGGTTTTCAGCATCATCTCCGGTGCGCTGGCGGCGATCTTCACGCAGATGCTTCCGGGGCTCGCCATGTTTGATGTGCTGCTCTCGTCCACCACGGTCAGCGAGTTTATCGGAGCCATGGACGGCTTTCACATCTCCAAAAAGTTCTCCGTTCCGGTCTCCGTCATGTTTCGTTTCTTTCCTACAATCCGTGAGGAATACGGAATGATTCGGGATGCTCTGCGGCTGCGGGGTGTCGGAGGCTTGGAGCATCCGTTGGAGATGCTGGAATACCGGATGGTGCCGCTGCTGACGGAGCTGATGCAGGTGGGCAACGAACTGTCCGCCTCGGCCATGACGCGAGGGCTGGACACACCGGGCAAACGCAGTAATGTCTGCCCTATGGGATTTCGTGTGCAGGACATCGCTGTATTTCTGCTCTGCGTGGCGGTAGTTTCGCTGTTTATATTTGCAAAGGTGACAGGACGGTAAGATGATCGAGATCAAAAATGTAAGCTATTCCTATGAAAACGCCGTGACGGACGGCGCACTGAAGAATGTCAGTCTCTGCATCCCACAGGGGCAGACGGTACTGCTGTGCGGCGAATCCGGCAGCGGCAAGACAACCTTCGGGCGGCTGGTCAACGGTTTGATCCCCTGCTATTGCGAGGGAAAGCTGACGGGCTCCGTCATGGTGAACGGAAATGACACCACCCAACTCCAACTCCATGAGCTGGCCGGGACGGTCGGCTCCGTGTTCCAGAATCCCAAGTCGCAGTTTTATACGCTTCTGACCGACACAGAGATCGTATTTGCCTGCGAGAATATCGGCATGGAGAAGCGAGAAATATTGCGCCGCTTCACAGAGACCGTTCAGGACTTCCGGCTTGAAAAGCTGCTTGGGAAGAATGTCTCCCAGCTCTCCGGCGGCGAAAAGCAGAAAATTGCCTGTGCCTCTGTCAGTATGCTTAGGCCGCCGATCCTCGTGTTGGATGAGCCGACCTCGAATCTGGACATTTCCGCCATCCGGGAGCTGCGGGAGATCGTCGCAAAGTGGAAGGCGACGGGAAAAACTGTCCTCATCGCCGAGCACCGGCTCTGGTGGCTGAGGGGCCTTGTGGATCGTGTGGCGGTATTTCAAGAGGGCAGCATCGTCGAAGATGTACCGGCAGACGAGTTCTGGCGCAGAACACCGGACGAGCTTCACGCGGAAGGGCTGCGCGGTTCCTGCCGCTTTGCCCCGCAGGTGAAAGAGCACCGCGCAGACGCACAATATATCATCTCTCCGTTTCGCAGTTCTGATGGCGAATTTACGCTGAACATTCCGGAACTGAAAATTCCCAAAGGCGCAGTGGTGGCCGTCCTCGGCAACAACGGCGCAGGAAAAAGCACTTTCGCAAGGTGCCTGTGCGGACTTGTCCGCAAGTGTAAGGTACAGATCATCGACGGTGAAAAACGCTATGCAGGGCGAAAACTGAGCAGTCTTGCCTACATGGTATTTCAGGACGTCAACCACCAGCTTTTCTCCGAGAGCGTGTCGGAGGATGTGACGCTGGGGTTGCGCCTATCCGAGGATGAAAAGCGTTCCACTGCCGAAGAAATGCTGTGGCGCATGGAGCTTTGGGGCTATCGGGAGGCACATTCCATGGCGCTGTCGGGCGGACAGAAGCAGAGGCTTGCCATCGCAGGCGCACTGGCGGCACAAAAGGATATTATCTTCTACGACGAACCCACCAGCGGTCTCGACTACCGCAACATGGAGCGCGTGGCAGAGAATATCCGGCGCCTCTCTGAGATGGGGAAAACGCAGTTCGTCATCACCCACGACCCAGAGCTTGTGGAGAAATGCTGCGACCGATTCCTGTTCTTTGAGAACGGCAAAATTACCGACTCGGGCAGTTGGACGGCAGAAGCACTCGAGCAAGTCAGAACGTATTTTGTAACCCTCATATAGGAGCAAACAAACTGTGACTGGCGCATTTTTTGCTGAAGAAAGTATTGCAACCCCTCAGTGGCGAATTGCACCCCTCTAAAATCAAAATGCACCCCCTCTAAACCGTAGTTGCACCCCCTTAACGGGTTTCTATCAAAATTACGGTTCTTTGCCATTGAAACCCTGTAATTCCAACGGTTACAGGGTTTTTATATTGACGTTGTCGTAAATTTACCATTTTGGTATAATTACTCCGCTATTTTTCCTTGCAAACAATCCCCCTGTCGTGCCTCACGGCAAGTATTTTTTTACATTTTTTCTGTATTTTGGGATAAAATATTAACTATGAATATGAAGTTTTTTATCCTCAAAACTCCATATGAAGCTTCTATCAAGATAGCTGAAAAAGCTAAAGCAGCCCGCAAGTATATGAAGCTTACGCAGCAGCAGCTCTCGGACAAATCAGGTGTGAGCCTGGGCTCTCTCAAAAGATTTGAAAGGACCGGAGAGATATCTCTTTCTTCGCTATTGAAAATCGCTCTGGTACTCGACAGTCTAAAAGAGTTTGAACGATTATTCGATAAGCCGGAATATACTTCCATAGAGGAGATTTTATTTCTGATTCATATTGCTGTTACTGATTTTTAGTTTTATTTGCAAAGGTGCAGGTCACGCAAGAAAAACTCAAATTTGAAGTCGAAATTTTGATTTGTTTTTTAGTTTCTTTTACTTTTTCGTTTCTTTTTTTGTTTTTTTGAATTTTATTTGATTTTCTTGCAAATAATCAAAAATAATGCTACTATCTAAAATATGAGCGAAAGGAAATAAAATGATTAACGAAGAATTAAAAGATCTATTAGAAAAAATACAAAAAACGAAGTGTAAAACTCAAAATCTGGAGTTGAAAAGTGCGGAATCCGGATGCTCGAAGCGCTTGTTTGATACATTATCCAGTTTTTCAAATCAAGACGATGGCGGGATCATAGTATTCGGGGTCGATGAAAAACAGGCCTATAAAGAAACAGGCGTTTATGACCCGCAGGATATTCAAAAGAAAATCAACGAACAATGCCTTCAAATGGAACCGGTAGTACGCCCTCTTATTTCTGTGTTTGAAAAAAACGAGAAATTTTTTGTTTCCGCAGAGATCCCCGGAATAGATTTTACATCGAGACCCTGCTACTACAAAGGTAAAGGCCGGCTTAAAGGTTCTTATACGCGTATCGGCGACAGCGATGAGCCCATGACGGAATATGAAGTCTACAGTTACGAAGTATTCAGACGTAAGTACCAGGATGATGTACGCGAAGTTTCCAGGGCTGCCATAACATCACTGGACCATCAGAAGCTGTCCGATTATATCTTGCGATTGAAAACAGGCAAACCTCACCTCGCAGCTATTGATGATGAAACCATTTATGAATTGATGAGTATCAAACGCAACAATAAAATCACTCTGAGCGCAGTAATGCTGTTCAGCCCGTATCCACAGGCATACTTCCCGCAATTATGCATCACTGCAATAGTTGTGCCCGGAACAGAACTCGGAAGTGAAGGAACTGCAGGCGAACGTTTTTCTGATAACCAGCGTATAGAAGGCACTATACCAGACATGCTGAACGACGCCATCCGTTTCATACGCAGAAATATGAAAACGAAAACAATAATAGATCCCGAAACCGGGCAGCGCGAAGACAGAACAGAATATCCCATTACTGCAGTAAGAGAAGCCATCTTAAACGCACTGGTACATCGTGACTACAGTATCCATACCGAAGGCATGCCTGTCCAGATACTGATGTTTGACGACAGAATCGAAATCCTTAATCCAGGTGGCCTATACGGTCGTATCAAAGTCGATCAGTTAGGTAAAATACAACCTGACACCAGAAACCCCGTCCTTGCAACTGCACTCGAGGTAATGGGCATCACAGAAAACCGCTATTCCGGAATACCGACTATCAGAAAAGAGCTGATGAAATACGGGCTGCCGGCTCCTGAATTCGAAGACCGGAGAGGACAGTTTTCTGTAAAATTCTACAAAGTAAACGAGGATAATGACAGCAGCGGTGAAAAACCAAAGACAAATGAAGCTGCATCAGATCTGATATTATTCTGTAAAACTCCGCGAACAAGAAAAGAAATCGCTGATTACCTCGGGATATCATCAGTTTCCTATGCGATCCAGGCATACGTGATGCCACTGATCAAAGCAGGCAAGATCCATATGAGCATACCCGACAGACCACGCAGTCCAAGGCAGCTGTATTACAGCGACTGAGGTTTATTATGGAATGCTCAGGGTGTCTGTTTCTCAGGAACTACCTTAAAATGGCTAATAAAGAACAGGGCGCACGCAATAAATAGCTAATATATTAACTATTTATTGTATTTATCTGCATTTTAGGATAAAATATTAATTATGAATATGATTTTTTTAACCTCAAAACTCCATATGAAGTTTCTATCAAGATAGCTGAAAAAGCTAAAGCAAAGCGCAAGTATATGAAGCTTACGCAGCAGCAGCTCTCGGACAAATCAGGTGTGAGCC
>CAJMLQ010000150.1 GCA_905214265.1 uncultured bacterium | reverse complement strand
AAAAATAACGAACCGACAGTCGATAATTGTATCAACTGTCGGTTCAGTTATGGTGCGGATAGCAGGACTTGAACCTGTATGACCGTGAAGTCACTAGAACCTGAATCTAGCGCGTCTGCCAATTCCGCCATATCCGCATATTGCTGACTTAAAGTATCACAAGACAACAATAAAAATTATATCATATTTATTTGAATTTGTAAAGAGATTTTTGAAACATTTTGCATTTTCCTGTAAAAACATCAGCACTATGGCATCAGTTCGTTGTTGAGCAGCTTTTGGAATTTAGAAGCGCCATAGATGCTGAAGAAGAATACCGTCTCTCCGGACTCCCTTTACAATTCAGGATGATCATGACTGCCGTATCGCTGCGGAAAAAATTCCTCGCAAATTCCCAAAGAACGCGGCATAACGGCACAACCGATGGAATATAGTGTACAGATACCGGATACAGCCGGAAAATCCTTTTGGGAGGGGTCTTTATGGCGTTTTCGGATTTGGAAATCCTGGCGCGCATCCTGCGCTGCGAGGCCGGTGGGGAAGGCGAAAATGGCATGAAAGCTGTGGCCTGTGTGGTTATGAACCGCGTTCAGGTAACCTATGGGGAGTATGGGCGGCTGGAGCCGACGATACGAGCCGTGATCTATCAGCCCGGTCAGTTCGACTGCGTGCGGGAAACCATTCGCGGCAAGTATAACCCGCAGACGATCTATAACATGTCTCCAGAGCAGATCCACTACGATATCGCAAACTGGGCGATCGCTGGAAACCGGCTGACCAACCTGGGCTTTGCACTCTGGTATTTTAACCCTTTTCAGCCAACCTGTCGCCAGAATTTTCCATCAGATGTGGGAGAATTCGTAATACGAATCGGCAATCATTGCTTTTACAATCCAACGGAAGCGTATGCAGAAACCTGACGATACAGGAGGAAATTTATGGACGGAAACCGTACCAACTCTGCCGGCCGGCCCAATGGCTATTATCCGGATAGTTCCAGATCTTTTACCGCCCCCCCGCAGCAGGATTTTAATACCGACGAAATGCGGGGATCTATGCAGATGATCCTGTCCGACAATATCGGCGAATATGTCGTCATAGAATTTTTGATCGGCACGGCGATGATCATGCGTAAACAGGGCCTACTGTATGCAGTAGGGACCAGCTATGTGACTCTTTATGACGATCAGCAGAGGGACTATATTGTCTGCGATATGTTCTCTATCAAGTTTGTGTATTTCTATTACCCTGGGGATCGGCCCAAGCGGAACTTCAATATTCTTCCAAACACCAACAGCAATGGAACCGGGACTCGTTGATCATCGGCTCCGGAAACAAGCGGATATGGCGGGCAGAATCGTTTTGCGATTCTGCCCGCCATAATTTGATGTCTGAGGATTTTCTGTCCGTTAAAAATCCGGCGCGTTCAGAAGTCCGTTCTGTGCCGGTGTCTCCGATGCGGCGTCCCCGGTCTGCCCCGCCTGGAGCAGTCGGAAAAAACGGATCAGCGCGGTCAGAATGATGATGGATCCCAGAGTCGGCTCAACTGTGTCCGGTGTTTCTCCGGCGGCGCAGGCTTGTTTTGCCAGGGAAACCGACTGGTTTTGAAATCCCAGCAGCGCATAAAGCGTGATCAGCGACGCCCCCAGCCGGAAGGACTGAGGATCTGGGTAGCATTCGGTCCGGAAGGTGTCCGGACAGCAGGCGTTATCAAGAAGCATCGAGCGCTGCACGTCAACCGCTTTCAGCTGGAGCGCCAGCCCGGCTACGATGAGCTGAATCAAATTCTCTGTATTGTTTAAAACGGCGAGCTGTCCCTGCACTTCTTCGGAGAGCGGCTGTTGTGTCTGCGCCGTCAGACCAGGTGGATTCATAACGTCACCTCCTTTCCTCCATACAGCAGGATATGAGGGCCGGGACGGTTTGGCGAAAAGACCGGCACGGGGGAAAAACGCCGTTAGGGATTGCGGCGGCGCAAAAAATCCGGTATACTAGAATAAAGAAACGAAAGGATCGGTGTTATGGGTGGAATCAATACGCTGCGCGTTGCACATGAGTTTTTGAGACAGCGGGTTCCGGCAGGCGGCTTCTGTATTGACGCAACGGCCGGGAGAGGAAACGACACGGCCTTCCTCTGTTCGCTGGTAGGGGAAAGCGGCCGGGTGATCGCCTTTGATATCCAGCAGGAGGCGGTGGACTCTACCAGGGCCCTCCTGCAGGAACGCGGACTTTCCGCGGAGGTTTTCCTGGACAGCCATAGTCACATGGAGCGATACACAGGGCCTGAGTCGGTGGATGCAATCGTATTTAATTTCGGCTACTTGCCCCGGGGCGATCATCGGATTTTTACCCGGGCGGAGACCAGCATTGCCGCCATTGAGCAGGGACTGCGCCTCTTGCGGCCGGGCGGCGTGATGAGCCTGTGCATCTACTACGGCGGTGACAGCGGTTTTGAGGAAAAAAATGCGCTGCTGGATTATCTGCGGACCATTGACGGCAAGGCTTTTACCGTTCTGGTCACGGAGTTCTGGAATCGGCCCAACAATCCGCCCATACCGGCGTTTATTTTAAAGGAGATCTAGGAGGAAGCTCATGAAAATTCTGCTGACAGCGTTTGATCCGTTTGGCGGCGCATCCGTCAATCCCGCCTGGGAAGTCGTTTCCCGGCTGAAGGAGGACTGGAGCGGACACGAGATTCGAAAGCTTCTGGTCCCCACGGTGTTCGGCGCTGCGGAAGCGCTGGTGAACGGCATGGCGGCACAGTGGCAGGCCGATGCCGTCATCTGTGTTGGCCAGGCCGGGGGACGGTTCGAGGTCTGTTTTGAGCGGGTGGCGATCAATCTGGATGACGCCTCCATCCCTGACAACGAGGGAAACCAGCCCCAGGACACCTCCATCACACCCGGCGGCCCCAACGCTTATTTCACCAATTTGCCGGTCAAAAAGATGGCGGAGGCTGTCCGGATGGCTGGCGTGCCGGCAGCGGTCAGCGACACGGCCGGTACCTTTGTCTGCAACCACTTGTTTTACCGGGTGATGGAGGAAATCGAGACGCACTTTCCCTCTCGGCGGGGAGGATTTGTACATCTTCCGTTTTTGCCCTCCCAAGTTGTGTATCGCTCCCACACGCCTTCCCTGTCATTGGAGAGTCAGGTGCTCGCACTGGAGAGCGCCCTTGCAGAATTTCTTCGGTGTCAGGAATAAGGGCGATTGAGCAGAAGGCGGAATCGATCTGATCACAGGCACGTATGACAATTTGCAGAAGCTTCAGAAAATTGGTCTGAAAGCTGTCAAAAAGCTGCTAATTGCGCTGCTGCCTGTTGGTGCCAACGGTGAAAGTGCGACCCAAGGCTGTAACGTCAATACAGCGGAATCGTTTTATTCGGCATTTATGGGAAAGGAAAAAAACTATGGAAAATATTTCAGAAAAAGATCGTGCAATTCTTCGGGAACTTGCCTTCCGGCAGCTAGAACTTGCAAATTCGCCGGAAAACCAGCGGATTATGAATAAGTGGAAAAGCCTAGCCGCTGGAAAAAGGGAAACTCCTACTGTAAGGCTGCTTTTTTCCAATTTTCCGCATGAGGTAATAGCCCCCCGCCTGCAATGTGCCGGGGATTGTGCGCGGGAGATTGAAAGCGTTCTGCTGAGCGTAATGGTGGGACGCGAACTATTTGACGATGATACGCCGGTTTCTCCTACGTTTGACGTCAGCTGGCGGACAGAAGTTTCGCCTTTCGGCATCCGCCCGCATATCACCCGCACAGATGGCGGGAAATCAATGGGCTTTCATATCGATCCGATCATTCAGGACCTGGGGGAAGAGATCAAAAAGCTGAACGGCGGCTATTTCCGCGTGGACAGAGAGGGAACTCAGGCGTATATAGAATTGGTACAGGATGTCCTGGGGGATATCCTTCCTGTCCGGATGGTTATGGGCAGCCTTCCGGGAGCTATGACCAATCCTCTGGTCCACTTAATGGGTATGGAGTCCTATTATTGCGCGATGTTTGATTATCCGGATGAACTTCACAAAGCAATGGACATGGCCTGCTCCGTGTATGAGCGCTACTACGATTTTCTGGAAGAGGAAAAGCTCCTGCTCCCGACCAACGGGATCAGTCCCATTGCGCAGGAAAGCTTCGCCTTTACCGATGAACTGCCCGCGGATCATGTTACAAAGACAACGGAATGCTGGGGCTTTCTAGAATCGCAGGAAACGACAGCTGTATCTGCCGCAACCTTTGGGGAGTTCGTTTTTCCCTATCAGGACCGTCTGGCCAAACGGTTCGGGTTGCTTTCTTATGGATGCTGTGAACGGGTGGATGCCATCTTCCCGGACTACTTGTCCAAATGGAGTAATCTGCGCAAGCTGTCCGTGTCACCGTTTAACCATGAAGAGCAGATCGGCGAATACTTGAGAGGGAGCAGGATCGTCTATTACAGCAAGCCGCGCGCGGAGTATGTGACGAATCCGGGACCGCTGGATGAAGAGGCGATTCGTGCGTGCTTCAAAGGAATTGCCCAAGCCTCCAGCGGCTGTCTGCTGGAGGTGGCGCAGCGCGAAGTCGGAACGATTTTCGGGGATTATACACGTGGAAGACGTTACGTTCAGCTTGCGAAAGAGACAATCGAAAATTTCTGGAGACCGTAAGCAGTTCCTTCCTAAAAAACGCCTTCTTTTACCGGCAGTCAAAATAATTGCTGTATAAAACCGATTGAGCATTGCCGTAATATGTGTTCCGGCTTTGGCTGAAACCATTTACAGGATCAAGCTGGCGGATATTGCTGAATTTATTTCAGCAATATCCGCCAGTTAATTTTCGTCCCACTATTCTGGCATATTCAATCTGTCCGCGCAGTATCAATATAAAATTTCCGATACCATCTTCTCTTCCGAACGCACGAAATCCATAGCCGCAAAATAAATCAGTGCATTGTGAGCAGATCGCGAATAGAGCCGCCGGCCTTATTGATATCATGGATGAATTCGTGGGCCCAGAGGACGTGCGGGTGCTTGCAGCGGTTGTTTGTGCCGCTGAAGGAGATGTTTCCGTTGATCATCAGTTTGCCGATCCACCACTGCACCTGTTCCGGATCAGAGGGAGCGTCAAAATGAAGAACAACGATCTCATGAGGCGCCAGCTTTACAGGGGTGTAGAGCGGAACGCTTTCGGAAAGCGCAATGTGGCTGCTTCCAAAGAGGCTGCCCCAGCTCTCGATGGGGGATGCGAGGCCGAGCATTCCGTGAAGTGGGCTGCCGGACAGATTTTCGATTCGTGCAGACAGTTTGCCGTTTGCATAAGTAAGGGAGAAATCGGTGTCAAAGCTGCCAATTTCCAGAGAATCCTCAAGGGTCTGGCCGTTCTGAGTATCAAGCAGATAGAGAACACCGCATTTTTCTGTCATAGTAACGCGAACCGTCCGCATCTGAGCGGCGCCGGCGGCAAGGGTATAAGGGAAGGAGCGGCAGTCCGCATCCCATCCATGAGGAAGTATCAGCTCCGCGCAGCCGGAAGCGTCGCGGTCGGTTCGATTGTTGACTAGGTGGACGCGTATTTCCACGTGAGTGCCGTCGATGAACCTTGGATGGCGGTCGATGGTGCAGGCCACGTCCAGATATCCCATTGGCATGGTGCCGAGGTCGTGCTCCCAGGTGCGGAGGGCATAAGGCTGGACAAATTCGTGCTCCGGTCCGATCTTTTTTGTCTCACAGCAGGCACCGGAAAGGGTCAGATGAAGGGTATGGATACTGTGAGCGCCGGTTTCAAGCGAGAGGGCGTTTCCATCCAAGGCAATCTTAACCGGCTTTTCCTCAAGAATGTTGGTTTCCGCTGCCTCCGAGAACGCAAAACCTGGCCGCAGGACGGCTTTTGCCGGTTTGCCGTAGGGTTCATAAAAACGGATGGTTATGCCGCGTTCTCCGAGCGAAATATCCGGGTCGCGAAGAGAGGCAGAAGGATTGCCGCCCGCTTTCATAGCCGTTATCACGCAGGAACCGTTTGTTTGCAGAAAACTGTGGCTGGAGGGGAAAATGACCAAGTTGGCAGGCGCCGCCTCCAGTCCCCGAATCGGATCAGAGTAGGCAAGCGCTTCACGATTGACTTCTGCTTCACGATAGCTTCGCGCATGGGGGTAAAGCGCATAACTGAACAGGTGACTTTTCTGTTCCGGGACAAAATGTCCGCTGTGGGTGTTTCCGATATTGCCGTAGAATTCAGCGGTATGAAAAAGCATCAGGTTAAGCAGGCCACCGTGCTCTACGCTGCAGGCAATATTGCCAGTATTCAGGATCGCCAGGCCGTAATCATCTGCATGGGGGACTTCGCATAGGCGGGCGTCCAGGCAGAGACTGCTGCTGTTCGCCAGCCTTTCCGCGAAATTTTGGACCCAGGCTGTAAGCGCATCATCAGATTCCGCGCAGAGGATCAGCACATCGACCGGTTTTTGCCAGAGATTGTTGGAATCGATTCGATACCAGAGAGTACAGCCACCGCCGAAAGGCCGGTCAACGTCTGCCAGCAGCTTGGCCGCATAGACGTTGGGATGCTCGGGAGTGTGGAGAACAAACCGGGTGTCCGCTCCCAGGTCTTCATGAAAGTGGATGATCTGGGAGGTCAGGGGATCCTGTTCGCCGTCTGGGAAAGGTGTGACGGGGATCGCTTTCAGGGTTAGGGTGGTCAGCAGGGCGTCCGCCTGGGCACTTAAGGCGTCGGGACGGATGATTTGGGACATCCCGATGTTCAGGCTGCCCTCATAACCGCTGTCAAACAGATGGAGCGTAACGGTCGGGCCGTAATCCATCCAGCGGTTCGCCGGATACACGCGGCATTGGGATGCCATCGCGTACTGATGCGTGCGAAAGGTCATGCTGTAATGGCTCTCATCGCGGACCTGTGGCGCATAGCGGTCGTCAAAGACCGGTTTGACACCCTTCATGGATGTAGGGAAGGTCACGCATAAGAGGTCATCTGGAAATGTCAAGAAATGTGCAGTCGGGGAACACCCAAAATCTAAAAAGCTGACG
>CAJMLQ010000149.1 GCA_905214265.1 uncultured bacterium | reverse complement strand
CGGCGCATCCCATTCGTCGTGCTGCCTCCAGATAGATATCCGGCTGGTCTTTCTCGGCGCCAACGTCGTCGCAACACAGAACAAATTCCATATAGTCCAAAAAACCCAGCCGTTCCAAAGCGAGCATTGCCGACTGCGTGCGGGTGGCTGTTGCGACACACATGCGGATGCCGACGTCCCGGACCTTTTGAAGAAACGCCAAAACCCCCGGTCGAGGCAGAATGGTCGTGCGGTAATAGTAATCCACCGCATGGTAGTAGGCTTCCCGAAAATCCGTCAGCGTATCGTACCGCAGCCCATATTCCTCTTCGAAAAAACGCCGCATCTCGGGAACGGTCATCCGATACACTTTTTCGTCCAAACCTGCCTCCTTTGGAGCAAGTCCGTTGTCCGCAAGAAAAATGGTTGCCAGGCCGCGCCACATTCCCATGGAGTCGATCAACGTGCCGTCCATATCAAAAATGATCCCTTTGCAGTTCATAAGCTACCTCCGGTCTGATTTTGGCTCCTGCATTTAGTATACCAGACCGGCGAAAACCGCGCAACGGCACAAGGTTCAATTTTGCCGCGCCCTCTTCGGAAAAATACAGACATCCTGCTCACATTTTTTGCAAAAATTCGGAAAAACTATTGGCAACCGGATTCTGCCTGCGCGGAATATCCAGTTTACACGAAAGGATGATCCACAAATGGAAAAACAAATACGCCTGATCCGGCAGACTGCCGTCATCGTCTTTCTCAACGCCATGGTGATCGCGGTTCTCTGTTCGGTCTTCCCGTCCCCCGCCGTCGACGCTCTCTCCAAAATGGGTTCTACCGGAGCGGAGGTCAAGGCTATTCAGCAAACTCTGAAGGAACGCGGCCTTTATAACGGAAGCATCGATGGTATTTATGGCTCCCAGACTCAGGCTGCCGTCAAGAAATTTCAGAAACAGCAGGGTCTGGCCGTTGACGGCATTGCCGGACCTCAAACTCTGAAACGGCTTGGTATCAGCATCGGCTCCAAGCCGCAGGCCACAGAGGCGAATGTCAATCTGCTGGCCCGGATCATCTCCGCTGAAGCGCGGGGTGAGCCCTATTCCGGACAGGTCGCAGTCGGGGCAGTCATTCTCAACCGCGTGGAGCATCCCTCTTTTCCGGATACGCTTTCCGGAGTCATCTACCAGCCGGGAGCCTTCACCGCCATCACCGACGGCCAATTTAACGAAGCCGTCGCCGAATCCGCCTACCGTGCCGCCCGAGATGCACTTAACGGTACCGATCCCTCCGGCGGTGCGATTTACTATTATAATCCCGACCGCGCCATCAGCCAATGGATTCGGACTCGTCCGGTTATCAAGCGTATTGGCAAGCATCTGTTCTGCTCTTAAACCAGGGCAAATATTTAAGAAAAACTTCACTCCTCCTTGCAACAATCTTGCGCCGCTTCCGCTAGAATAAAAATATCCGGACATGCTGAAGGAAAGAGCTCTCTCTGCTCGTTTCCATAAATGTACGCCCCAAATTCTGCCCTTCGCGGAATGGCAACAGACAGGAGGATCTCTATGAAAACGCTACTTGCCCTGTGTACAGACCTGGCTTGGGGAATTCAGTGCATTCTTTTGATTTATGCGCTGTACAACGTTTTGATCGCCGCCCCCTTCTTCAAAAGACGAAAGCCTCGCAAAGAATTTGCCCCTCAAAAACGATTCGCCATGCTGATCGCCGCGCGCAATGAGGAAGATGTCATCGGCAGCCTGGTGGAAAGCCTCTTGACCCAAGATTATCCCCAGGAGCTGTTCGATGTCTACGTCATCCCCAACAACTGTACCGATGACACCGCCGGAGCAGCTCTTCGGGCTGGAGCCAACGTTCTGACCTGCGACACGCCCGTCACCTGCAAAGGAGACGTCCTGCGCTTCGCGTTTGCCCACTTTTTCGCCAAAGACGACCGCTATGACGCCTTCTGCATTTTTGACGCGGACAATCTGGTTGACCGCGGCTTCCTCCTCGCCATGAACAACGCTCTCTGCGAAGGCGCACGAGTTGCCCAAGGCCGGCGCGACAGCAAAAACCCTTATGACACCGCCATAACTGGCAGCTATTCCATTTACTATTGGATGTTCAGCCGCTTCTACAATCAGCCCCGCAGCGTCTGGGGATTGTCCGCGACCATCAACGGCTGTGGGTTTATGGTCAGCGCCAGTCTGCTCAAAGAAATGGGCGGCTTCCACACCGAAACCATGACAGAAGATCTGGAGTTCACTACCCAGTGCGTCCTTCGCGGCGTCAAAGTCGCGTGGGTTCCAGAAGCCGTTATTTATGACGAGTCTCCCCAACGCTTCCTTCCGTCCTGGAAACAGCGCAAACGCTGGTCAACCGGCCTGCTGCAGTGCCTGAAATTGTATGCGCCCCGCCTGATGGGGAAGATCGTCCGGGAACGGGATTTCCTCTGTATAGACCAATTTGTATTCCTCCTTGCGCCGCTGATGCAGGTGCTATCCATCCTTCCGGTTGCGGCGGCAGCCGCTCTGGTCCTCCTCTCTCCTAACCGCAGCGCGGCCCTGCAGCTCGGGGCGATGGAACCGCTTTTCCGCTCGCTGCTATTGTCCTTGGCGATTACGACTCTCGGCGCTTTTTTTACGGTTCTTCTGGAACGGCGCCCGTTTTCCCGGCTCTGCAAGGCTGTTTGCTATTATTGGTTCTTTTTGATCAGTTGGGTTCCCATCAATGTGCTCTGCCTTTTCAAAAAGTCCACTGTGTGGGTTGAAATCAAGCACACCAGAAGAATCCGACTGGCAGAGCTGCCAACTGCAAAATAGCAAACTTTTACAGAAGAAAACGCTGGGATGCCTTGCATTCCAGCGGAGAAACTGCTAAAATGAAAATAACAAAATTTTTGTTGTATCGCGACAAGTATGGGGTGTGAGACAGATGCGACCGGCATGGCGGACAGCCGACAGCAAAATCCTTTTCAGCATTCAAAAGCATTTTCGCTGCGGGCTCGGAGACCGGGTGGTTCCCCGTCTGAGTGCTTTGGGCAACGGCGGAGCAGTTTGGCTATGCTCTGCGGCTGTCGCACTATGTTTTGAACGGACCCGAAAAATCGGCGTTAATGTACTGCAGGCTTTGTTTTTCGCAATCGTGCTGATTCTGCTGCTGAAACGCGTTTTCTGCCGTCCCCGCCCCTGTGACGAGCACAAGGATGTCAAATTGCTGATCCGCCGGCCTCCGGACCACTCCTTCCCTTCTGGTCATGCCTTGTCTTCTTTCGCGGCGGCTACTGCCCTGGCGGCGGCCGGTCCGTTGATCGGCATCCCCGCCCTCTGTCTAGCCATGCTGATCGCCTTTTCGAGGCTTTACCTCTTTGTGCATTATCCTGCTGATGTATTGGCCGGAAGTGTTTTAGGCGTTATGGTCGGCCTTATGGCCATTCTTTTATAGCTTCTAAAGAAAAGCCGCTTGCCAAAATAAAAATCCCTGCAGCAGAAACTTCGGCCGCAGGGATTTTCGCACTTATTTAAAATATTCGTCCATAATTTTCTCAGCCGCCGCGGAATCATCCGACACACAGACGGCCACATATTTTCCGCCGGTCCGAACGACCGCTTCCTTGAGCTTCGCCACTTCAGCGGGGACATACGATTCAAAAGAAGTGATCTGATCCTGAATGTGCTGCTTGACGATCGGTTCCACTTCGTTCTTTGCAGTGTCCGTGTCTTTGCATTCAAAAACGGCGATCTCCTCTGCAGTAGCGCCACTGCCCATGTAGACCACCGAAGATTCCACCAGGTCGCCTACATCATAGAGCATCTTGATCATATCGGGTTCAATGCTTTCCAGTGTATCCTGATAGGTGATCTTGTCCTTTAAATCTCCTGCCAGCGCATTGATGTCCATTGAAATATCTTTGGCTTCCCCACAGCTGACCAGCATAACACAGGCTGCCGCAGAAGCCAGTAGAGTTGTAAGTTTCTTCCAGAGCATAGAAAAAGATTCCTTTCTGGGGTTCGTCAATGGAGGCGGATATACTACTCTATAGGCTCCACAGCTCCGATCCCCTCTGCCGTATGATTTTTTAAATAGGCAAGCCATTTCTGGCAATATTCCTTGTTCAAATGTACCCCATCCGTTGAAGCCTCCTCCGGCAAAACACCGGACTCATCTGCAACTGCTTCGGCTACATTCAAATAATAGACCTCCTCTTCAGCCGCCACCTCCTGTATCAGCTGATTGTATTCCTGAATTTTCGGATTGTTATAAATTTTGTCCCCGTCCGATTTCGCCTGGGAAACTGGCAGGATCGATTGAGCATAAATCTCTGCATCCGGATTGATTTCTTTGATCCGCTGGACCACCTGCTGGTACTTTTCCTGAAAAATATTGGAATAGGCCCAGCCTAGTTCGTTCACTCCCAGCATCAAATACACCTTTTTGAAATCCGGTTTCTGCGCCAGCGCATCCATTACCGAAACCTTTGCGTTTCCTGTGGAAATTACTTCTTTGGTAAAAACAGATTCCACCGAAAGTCCCTTGTCCGCATAAGCAGTCGTGTTGGAAAGTCCGGAATACAGGATAAAGCCCTGGGTCCGGGAATCACCGATAAAAACCGCATCACTGAAATAATCATCTGTAACCTCCGCCCCTTCCGGCAACGGAAGATTAAAGGTGGTCCAAACTCCAGTATCTGCCGAACTGCTGGAACCTTCTTCCGGCAAAGATTCCCATAATTCAGAAGCTCCGGAGGATATCTCTTCATCGGCCGGATCCTGCGACTTGCTGTTGGACAACTCATCTGTAGGCAAACTGCTCTCCGCCGCCAGATCGGAAACTACCGAACTCTCCTCCAACTGGGAGGAAGACTGCGGCTCCCCGGAAAGGTTTGAAAAAGCGATCCATGTCAGCACGCCAGCAGCAGCGAGAAGCAAAACGAGCAGGACAATCAACCAAAAATTTCTGCGACGGCGACGGCGGCGCCTACGATAGGATAAGTAGCGCGTTGTTGGCATAGCGGGCTCCTTGAATTTTAACAAATTGATAACGGTGACGCTGGTGCATGGAGCATCCGCATCTTTCGCTGTATACATTATACCAAACCTGTGGAAAAAAACAACCCCTAAGGGAAAGTCGTAATGATATTGTTACAATTGTAATCGTTTGCGGGCTTTTTGAAAACAGCGGAGTCCCTCCGGCTCACTTGGGACTCCGCAGCTTTTCCTCTGCTTTCAAATTATGGGCGGAAATGGTTTTGTTAATCATTGCCTCTGCGGAAAGTTGTCACCGTGAGGGCATCCAGAATTCCTTTCTCAAAGGCAAGTCTACCGTATTTATCGACCTCGCTCTTATCCTTAGGCCCATGGGTCAGACAAGCTGCTCCGCCAATACAGCCGCCGACACAGGCCATCCCCTCGATGAAATTCGCTGGGAGCAGACCCTTCCCCGCCTTCAGCAGCGCGACCTTGCACTGCTCGATACCATCGCAGATTTCAGGCTTCACGGTGAAGTCAATCTTCCGCTCCTTCAGCGCCTCTTCCACAGCAGCGGAAAGCCCGCCGCTCCGGGCAAAGATCCGGCCATAATAGGACGCGTTGTCCAGTAGAGACTCTTCCAGCGTTTCAGGAGCGATCTCCTGGCTGTCAAGCAGGGCCTGCAGTTCCTCAAAGGTAATGACGCAGTCCACGTACGGCGCGACGCTTTCCTTTTTCACTTCCATCTTCTTCGCGGTACACGGCCCGATAAAGACAACTTTTCCAGCTGGGTCCGTCTCCTTGATGTATTTGGCGATCTGTGCCATTGGCGAGAGGTTGTGGGAAACATGCTCCGCCATATTGGGGAAGAATTTTTCCACGTAGGTCACGAAGGCAGGACAGCAGGAGCTGGTCAGGAACCCTTTCTCCGCCAGCTCAGCAGACTCGGAATAAGCGGTCATATCCGCGCCCAGAGCTGCCTCGACCACCTCGTGGAAGCCCAGCTTTTTAATGCCGGTGACTACCTGCCCGATTTTGGCATAGGGGAACTGACTGGAAATTGCCGGCGCGATCACGCCGTATACCTTATAATTCCGGTTGTTATCGCTTTCCTGCAAGATCCGGATGGCGTCGAGAATATAGGACTTGTCCACAATCGCACCGAAGGGGCACTGATACACACAGGCGCCGCAGGAAATGCATTTTTCGTTGTTGATGGTGGCCGTCTGGTCCTCATCCATGGTAATTGCACCGACCTTGCAGCTTCGCTCGCAGGGACGGGCACGCTCCTGAATAGCCCCATACGGGCAAACCTGGGCGCAGCGGCCGCATGATACGCATTTTTCCTGATCAATATGGGCCCGGTGATTCACAATGGAGATCGCGCCCCGGGGACAGACGTTCTGACACCGATGTGCGATGCAGCCACGGCAGGATTCACTCACCGAGATCCGATGAACCGGACATTCGTCGCAGGCGATGTCAATAACCTCGATCACGTTAGGGTTCTCCGGATTTCCTCCCATGGCCATATGAACGCGCTCAGCCAGAATGGCGCGCTCCTTATACACACAGCAACGCATGGTGGCCTTCTTCCCGGGGATGATTTCCTTGGGAATGTCGTAATACCCTTCGGTCAGCGTGCCCGCAAAGGCGCGCTTGGAAACGGCCTTCAGGACCTTGTATTTCAAAAGTTGAACGTCGGTATCGAATGTTCTGTTCATGAAGACAGCCTTTCTCTGATTAATAGTTATGTACCGTGACCCGCTTGCCCATCAGCTCCAGATTGCGGGAAAGGACCTCCACAACTTTGAGCTTGATGCTCAGGTCCAGGGGCAGATTGGGATTCTGATGGGCAGGGTTGATGGCGCGCCCAGCATAGAAGCTGACGTCTGTGGCACGTTCGAAGAGATACTGCGCAATAAGAGAGGCCCCGTCCTTCTTCTGGAGCCAGGACAGATCCGTATTGGTCTGACTGACGATGGTGTTGGAGAGCTCCATGACATGTCCCAGCGTCAGCACGCCCTCCGTAACCAGGTCAACCCCTTTCATCTTGCCCACCGGCGGAATTTTAGGGTCAAAATAATCCAAGCA
>CAJMLQ010000148.1 GCA_905214265.1 uncultured bacterium | reverse complement strand
AGGGATTCACACAAATCGCTGCACTTGTTGAGATGGTCGCCCACATCGAAAAGGAAAATGAGCAGCGTTATCTGGCGCTTCTTAAAAATGTTGAAAATGGCTTGGTATTCTCCCGAGACGGCGACGTCATGTGGCAGTGCTCCAACTGCGGCCATATCGTCATTGGTAAGAGCGCTCCCGCTGTCTGTCCTGTTTGCAACCATCCGCAGGCTTATTTCCAGATCAAGGCGGAAAATTATTAATCGATCGCAGCAAATACGCCCGACCAGAAAAGGTCGGGCGTATTTTTATCGATTTTTGAATATTTTTTATTGACAAACAATAATTTTTGTGTTATTCTCTTTTTAAAAGGAGATGATCGCATGAATCAAAAGCCATTCCGCATCAAGACGGTGTGTCTCGCTGGGCTGTTCTGCCTCCTGGGGCTGCTTCTTCTGATTCCCCTTCTGATCTGGCTCCCGGCCTTTGCGGAAATGATCGCCCATGACGCGCCGGAATTTGCCTATCTTCAATGGCCCTGCACCTGGTTTGTCTGGGCGACGGCCCTTCCCTTTTACTGGGCTCTGTTCGAGGCACTGCGCATCTGTTTCCGCGTCTGGAAGGGCCAATCCTTTTCGGAAAGGAATGCCCGCTCATTTACGGCAATCGGCATCTGCGCCTGGCTGGATGCCGGAGCCTATGTGGTCTTTCTGATGGTGCTGGGGAATCTCGGTGCCGGGTCTCCGGCCTTCAGCATTCTGATCCTGGCGGTCATTCTCTTCGGCATCACCGTTGGGCTGGCGGCCGGAGTCGTGTCGCAGCTTCTCCGCCGCGCACTGGCTTTGCAGACGGAAGCGGAACTGACTGTATAGGAGGAAAAACATGGCAATCCGAATCAACCTGGACGTCATGCTGGCCAAACGCAAGATGACCTCCACGGAGCTGGCCGGCAAGATCGGTATTACCCTGGCCAATCTCTCCATTCTGAAAACTGGGAAAGCCCGGGCTATCCGCTTTTCCACCCTAGACGCCATCTGCAAGGCTCTGGACTGCCAGCCGGGGGACATCCTGGAATACCTGGAGGATGACCGCTGACGCCGCCCTCAAGGCTCCAAATTAGTCACCACGGTCCCGCTGACCGTTTCCAGATAATATTGTTCAAGCCCCGGCAGCTCTTTTAAAACATCCGCATCCACCTCTGGCACCTGATCGGCATAAAAGGTTTTCAGCCCTACCAGTTCCGTGAGAAAATCCAA
Organism: uncultured bacterium; assembly: GCA_905214265.1. GTDB lineage: Bacteria > Bacillota > Clostridia > Oscillospirales > Ruminococcaceae > Merdivicinus. Next base: position 5,810 of record CAJMLQ010000148.1, on the reverse strand, counting down.
ACTCTCCACCGGAACATCCTCCAAATCCAGGAAGGTCAAACTTTTCATTTTGGAAAGACCGCTGAAATCTAAAATCGGCACGCTGAAAACCGCCAAGGCGGTGAGTTGCCCCAAACTGGAAGGGCCCTCCAAATTCTCCAGATTCGCGTTGGCCGCCAGCGTCAGTTTCTGTAGCTTTTCGCATTTTTGAAGGCCTTCCACGCCCTCCAGCCGGTCAAAGGACATCTGATAAAGCTCCAGCTCCCGCAGATTGGGGAAATGGGCGAAATCAGCCAGACTGCGCAACGCTCCCGGAGAATTCCCCAGCTCCGACCGGGAAGCCCAGCCGGGGAGATAGCCGTATCCCCCCTCCGGCAAAACCCGCCGCGCCACCCGGACCTCCTCGTCCAGATAGCACCGGTTCCCCACAAAGACGATTTGCTCAATTTTCTCCAGATCCTCCGGCCCGATCTCCTGATAGGGAATCCCCAGGCTGTCGCCCACCGCCTGAGCCACGACGGGGTCCTCCCATTTTACCGCCCCCTGTTTCCCGCAGGAGCCCAACGCCAGCACACACAAAAAGGTTCCCACAACCAGCAGACTTCGCAGTTTCATAAGAGTCCTCCGTCCATTATTACATAACCTCATAAACTGGTTTTGATTTGGGGCTGACGTGCGGACTTCCGTTACAAATCAGGCTATATCTTGTGGAATACCCACATGGATAACAAATATCTCGATAAATATGTCGAACACCGCTGTGCCCAAGATCTTCAAAAATAAATTGATGATTTGTAATGGATACAATTTTTTCATAGATATCACTCAAGACATAACCACACTCCATACAAATATCATACGTGTAGTAGCAATATGCGTGGTTTTTATAATCAACAGCCCGATAGTAATACGTTTCTGGCGGTGCTTCTCGTTTTCCAAAGCTGTGTCCACATGGAAAGACTGCCTTAGCGTTTTCCGCTGCGGACACAGAATTTAGTGGAATAGCAAGTATCGTTAAAGCAACCACAAGCACTAAAAAAACTTTTTTAAACACGACAAAACCTCCTTAACTTACCATTCCAATTGGGCCAAGTGAAGCTGGAACATAACAAGGCGGCCCGGAACACGCTAAAATCATGGTGCGTGTATATTTACAAACCGGGCAGCTCTGTGTATAACGGTGCCTGCCGCCAGTCAAATGACCGGCATCCATATAACTGCCAAACGAGTGGCTCTCCGTATCAATTTGCATCCAATACTCCGTATTATTGCCGCATATAATGCATGCATGCCTGTGGCACTCCATCAGCGCGTGAGTTGTGTCACTAATGGATGACCACCTATAAAAATCAAGTACGACCGTATCCATATGGCAAGAAGTTTCATCATGTACACATATTTTATGCGGACAGGGGGTCCATCTTGTAATTGACACATTTTCATCTGCTGCTGCCGCTGAGAATGCCAGAGATGGAACAACCAAGATAATAGACAATACGATTGCAAAAATTTTTTTCATTTTGTTCCTCCTTTGATACCCTTGTAAAAGTAAAACACAAAATGAGCTATGGGAATTTTTTATTTACATTATGGCAAAATTCATAAACAATATCAATAAAATATTGGTAAAATTATGAAAATTAATATTTCACATTCATTTCCCCGGATACACCTTCCAGCGGGTGGAAATCGTCAGCATACCTTCGGAAAGATCTGCTGATACAGCTCCCTCCATTTTCTCGCACAGGGCCTTGACGATCGCCAAACCCAAGCCGGTGTTCTTCCCTGTCCGCATCCGGTCGGCGGTGAAAAAGCGGTCGAACAGCTGCCCGCAGTCCTCCTGCGCCAGCCCGGGCGCAGCATTGCGGAAGGATATCTCCAGGATATCCCCCTGCTGTTCTCCGTGGATCCAAAGAGTATCACCGCCGTGCTTGACCGCGTTCTGCATCAAATTTCCAAACACACGGGACATGCAACCCCGGTCCGCCCAAACTGCCGGCAGGTCCTCCGGCAGCTCCAGCCGCGGCTCCACCCCCGCCCCCGTAAAATCCGCATAATAATCGGCGACCAGCTGGCAAAGAATCTCCCTTGGGCGTACAGCTCCCATTTCCAGGGGATAACCGTCCGCTCCCAGACGGGAAAGATCATAAAAGCCCGTCAGCAGGCTCTGAAGGGCCTTGGCGCGGCTTTCCGCAATCTGAAGATACTCCTGCCGCTCCTCTGGCGTGCAGTCTGCCGCCTTCGCCAACTGAAGATACCCCAAAACAGAAGTGAGCGGCGTCCGCAGATCGTGCGAGATATTGGCGATTTCATCCCGTCGTTCTTTCTCCATCCGTCGGTGGGCGATTTCTGACAGCTGCTTTTCGTCCAGAATCCGGTTGACCTCCCGTGCCAGCGCCTCCATCTCCCGGCCCGGCATGGAAACGCGCAGGCGCCGGCTGGAACCGGATGCGTTGATTTCCCGCAGTTCCGCGGCCGCCTGCTTCAGGTTCTGCCGGTCCCGGAAATATAATGCCGCGAAAACAACCGCCGCAATCACGGAAACGGCCAACCAAAACATCCTCTCACCCCTTTATTTGATTTCCATTTTTCGGAAAATCCCATACCCGACCAGACAGAATCCCACCGTATAGACAAGCCCGCTGCCCCAAGCGGCGGCGATCCGCATCCAGTTTCCGACGCTGCCGTAAAAGTTGCCCAGCTGCGTGGAAATCAGCCATCCCTTCATGGTTCTGAACACCGGATATCCCAAAAGCTCCAACAAGTCCAAAACAGTTCCGGAGAGCAGCATGATCCCCATATAGGCAAAGGAGGCCCCTGTGCCGCTGTGAATAACAAACAGCAGGAGATTCGCCAGGCTCAGCGCCGCGACCCACAGCGGGAACGCACCCAAAAGCCCCCAGCCCAGTTCTAGCACCGCTTCCCGGAAGCACGCAGCGTTTTCCACTCCCAAAAGCAAAAGGCCAAACCCGGAGAAAGACAGCAGCACCACTGCCAGAACAATCGCAGAATACAGTACCGCCGTCAGCAGCTTGCCAAAATAGATGGCCGCTCTGGATACACCAAAGGAGACCACATTCTTTAAGGTCAGAGACTTATGTTCGCCCGAAAAGGCGATGTCCGCGGTGAGCAAAACTGCGTATAGCCCCAGAGTGGGAAGGAATACGGCCAGCATGTCCAACACAGTTTCCACACGCAGCCACTCCTGGGCATTCTGACTCTGCCGGCTACCGAAATAGCTGAGCAACGTGGAGCCAAAAATGATCAGCATACACACTCCGCTGAAAACATACAGATATTTCCGGTGAAACGTACGATAACACTCGCTGTGCATATAGTTCAGCAAATTCATCTCTATTTTACCTCCGTCCGGCAGAAGACAGCCAGCCCCGCTGCTATGAAGATCGCAGCGGCCGTCAGCCCCACAATCCAGCACAGTCCCATCAGACTGTTGCCGGCGCCTTCCAGCAGCGCGCCCTCTCCCAGCTGAGAGAGCAGGTAGCTGGGCAGATACTCCCGAATGGTTCTACACACCGGAATGACTCCGCTAAGGGCCCGCAGCAGGAGGTTGAAGCCGTTAAACACCCCGATATAGGCGAACACCCAGCCCACGGAACTGCGGATGTTGCAGGAAAGAGCGTTGGCCGCCGCCACACCGCACAGCCACAGCGGGAAGCTGGCAAGCAAGGTTTTCCCCAAAAATTGCATCCCCTCCTCGAAATCCTGCCAGTCCCCCACACCTCCCAGCAGGAGGCCGGAGCCGATGATCAACGCCACCAGCGCCGCCAGTGAGAGGACGCAGAAGAGCAGGCTGTTCAGCAGCTTCCCAAAATAGACTCTCGTCCTTGGCACGCCGAAAGAAATGGTATTTTTCATCGTTCCGTGTTTGTGTTCATCGGAAAACGCAGCGTCATGGACCAGCAGAATCGCGTAAAGTCCTGTATTCGGCAACAACAGGACCAGAAACGGTAGAATTTCTTCAATTCCAAAGGCGATTTGATTGAACCGGATCAGTGCGAAATACGCCGCGGCAATCAGCACCACAACGCCCACGAATAGATACAGATATTTGCGCCGGACCGTCCGGTACCATTCGCTCCGCAGGTAGTTAAGCATGGTGCTTCCCTCCCACCAGATTGAGGAAGTAATCCTCCAGACTGCTTCCGCGCAGATTCAGGCCGAACAGCGCGACCCCGGCCTCCGCCAGCGCCCGGGAAATTTCCTGGGGTTTGTCCAGGTGACTGTACAGCCGGATGACGCCGTCCGGCAGCACCTCTAGGTCCCGTGCCTCCAATTTTTCCAGCGCCGTAACCGCTCTCGCCGTATCGTCCACCCGAATCTCCAGGCAGTCCCGGCACCGGCTGCGGATTTCCTCGGCGGAAACCTGTTCCAACAGACGACCTTTCTCCAAAAAACCGTAATGAGTTGCCAGATTGGACAGCTCACTGAGGATGTGGCTGGAGATCAGGATGGTGGTCCCTTGGTCCCGGTTGAGACTGAGCAGGATATCCCGGAATTCCACGATTCCCATGGGGTCCAGCCCATTGATCGGCTCATCCAGCAGCAGCAGGTCCGGGCGGCCCATAATCGCCAACGCAAGGCCCAGCCGCTGCTTCATCCCCAAAGAGAAGTTCTTGAATTTCTTCCGGCCGGTATCGGTGAGGTTCACCTGCCCCAGAGCCTTCTCTACGCTTTCTTTCCCAGGGATTCCCCGCTGGATGCGGTAATACTCCAAATTCTCCCGGGCGGTAAGGTAGGGAAAAAAGCTGGGCGTTTCCACCATGCAGCCGATCCTCCCCCGCATCCGCTCCAAGCCGCGGGTACTGGTTTCCCCAAACAGGGCAAGCTCCCCGGAGGTGGGCAGCGTCTGCCCGGTAGCCATCCGGATCAGCGTGGTTTTCCCCGCGCCGTTTTTCCCCACCAGGCCAAAAATCTGCCCCTGTTTTACCTCCAGCGAGACATGATCAACCGCCGGCTCCCGGTAATTTTTGCAGAGATCCCGGGTTGTCAGCAAACTGGCTTCCATTGATGAATCATCCTTCCCACTTTTTTGATTGATTACATCATACTCCCAGAGGCGTAAAACCGCTTAAAGAAAAGCTTAAGTATTTCTTAAACCGTCACAGCCGTTTGGCGGCCTTGAATCCGACGCCCCAAACCGTCGTGATATATTCCCCTTCCGGATCCAGTTTCTGCAGCTTGGAGCGCAGGTTGCTGATATGAACGTTGATGGTGTTGTCGTCGCCTAGGTAATCATCCCCCCAGACGGTCTCAAACAGGTTCTGCCGGGTGAACACCTTGTTGGGGTGCCGCAGTAGCAGCGCCAGAATATCGAACTCCCGGGCTGTCAAAGCCAGCGGCTGGCCGTCCACCTCTGACTCCCGGCTCTCCGGATCTAAGGTAAGCTTCCCAAGCACCAGCTGGCTGCCGGAAACAGCAGGCACGGAAAACTCCCTTGTCCGCCGTAAAAGGCTCTGGACCCGCACCTTGACCTCTTCCACATCAAAAGGCTTGGCGATAAAGTCATCTGCGCCGGATTTCAGGACACTCAGCTTATCCTCCTGCCCCTTGGCGGAGATCACAATAATCGGAACTGTGCTGTTCTGGCGGATCTCCGTAATCAGCTCCTCCCCCGTAGCTCCCGGGAGCATCAAATCCAACAAAATCAGGTCAAAGGTCTGCGGCCTCAGCAGCCGCGCCTCGCTTCCGGAAAATGCGGCGGTAGTCTCATAGCCCGCCTTGACCAAAATTCGCTCCAACAGACGATTGATGTCTGCGTCGTCTTCTACGATCAGAATGCGAACCCCCATAACAGCCTCCTTTTTTCCTAC
>CAJMLQ010000147.1 GCA_905214265.1 uncultured bacterium | reverse complement strand
TGGATCTTGAACACGACATGCTGGGCAAGACTTCCGGTTGCAACAACATTGGCAATGTGAACGGCGATATCAATGTGGGCGGCATCGCGGGAGCCATGGCCATGGAATACGAGCTGGACCCGGAGGACGATATCACTTCCAATCTGGATGGAAAGCAGCGCAGGAAGCTGGAAGTCAAGGCAATTATTCAGGACTGTGTAAACACCGGTAAGGTAGTAGCCAAACGCAGCTATGTGGGTGGCGTCTGCGGCCGGATGAATTTGGGGCTGATCGCCGAGTCGGAGGGTTATGGCAGTGCGACTAGCGAAAACGGAGATTATGTCGGCGGAATTGCTGGATTGACCGGCTCCACCGTGCGCCATTGCTTTGCAAAGTGTACGCTTTCCGGCGGGAGGTACATTGGCGGTGTTGTTGGTTCAGGTGTCGCAGAGGATTTGTCCGGCGATTCCAGTACCGTGGCTGGCTGCTACAGTATGGTAAGCATCGAATCGTACCAGGAATTCGCGGGAGCCATTTCCGGAGTCAATGCAGGCAATTTCGTGGAGAACTTCTTCATTTCAGACACGCTGACCGGGATCAACGGAAGAAGCTATACCGGCAGGGCCGAACCGATCTCTTATGCGGAGCTTTTGAAAATCGCCGGAGCATCCACGGAGACCGAACCGGCTTTGGAAAGCGCGGAAACTTCAGAGAGTACAGAAACGCCAGAAAGCACAGAGAATGCGGAACCTACGGAAGCGGATGAAGCTGTCAAAACAGAGATTATCTCCATTCCGGACGCGTTTTTGCAGCTTACGTTGACCTTCGTGGTGGACGGCAAGACCATCAAAACAGTTCCCTTTGAATATGGAGCCAACTTTGACAAAACCGTATATCCCGAAATTCCCGCAAAGGATGGAACCTATTCATGCTGGGATAAGACGGAGCTGAAAAATCTCCACTTTGATACCGTGGTCACTGCGGTTTATACGCCCTATGTTTCCGCTCTGTCCAATTCGGAAAACCGCGCCGATGGTTGGCCAATCTTCTTTGTTGAGGGCCAGTTTGACGATGAGACCGCCCCTGATGTAACGACCCTTCCCAATACACCGGACGATTTTGAGTTTCTCACAACAGGGTGGATGGATTTCCTGGCCAAGAGCTTTTCCGGCCGGGAGGTCAGCCGCGAGATCGTGGAACAATGGAGAATATCCATCCCAGATGACGGGCAGAAAACTCACACCGTCCGCTATCTGCCGCCTGATGCAGACCCGGAGCATCTAGACATCTATGTGAAAGGGGCAAACGGCTGGCAGAAAGCAGGCACTGAGATTATGGGAAGCTATCTGGCTTTTCCTGTGGAGAGATGGGAGGCGGAGGTTGCGGCCATTTCCACGGTAGATGTATGGTGGGTGTGGCTCGTTACGGGCATTCTTCTTCTTGTTCTTCTGATGCTGATGGTTCGCCTGGTCCGAAAGATTGTCAAGGCAAAACGACGGACGCCTGTGAAGAAAATATACGAAAACATGGCCAATGAGGGAGTGGCAATGGATGAATTAGAAAGCGAACTGGCTCCATCCCTTGCGCCGAAGAAGAAAAAGCATTGGGTGACGCCTCTGTTGATCGTGCTGGCGCTCCTTGTAGGCATTGGAGGAACGGCGGCGTTTTTCCTGCTGCCCGATCTATTGAAAGATGTGAAAGCCTATGACCTTTTGAAAACCTATTCCGAAAATCAGGAGCTGACCATGGAGCTGACTGTCGATGTGAAATTGGATTCCCAGGACTTTGATTTCGCAGCGGCGCTTGACAGGACGGATGTGAACGGGCACCGGGTCACGGCCATTTCCCAGGATGAAAAAACGCTCTATTATTGTGATGGAGCAGTTTTCCTTGAGAATGGAAATGCATACAAACTGAGCGACGCCTTCCCGGATTACTCGCGGCTTCTGGATCAGACCATGGAACTGTATCGCTATGTTGATATAGATGAGCAAGACGGAACTTACACCATCACAGCGGAAGGCGCGGACGCGAAGGCTATCTTGGAGCTGCTGATACCCTCTTTCGTCGGGCTGCTGGCAAATACAAGTGCAATGAAAGTAGAACTGTTAGCAGACGAGAATGAAGTATCTGAGATCCATTTTTCCGGAAATGGAACACTGAATGACAGCGAAAAAACTCCCTTTGCGCTTTCGGCGGTATTCATGCTCCATCCAAAAAACCAGAACCGGATTCCGATTCCGGAGGCTGTCAGAAACGCTGTGGTTAGCGGTGAATATGAAGCATCGGAGGCGATTTCTGACGATCTTCTGCGTATGGCAAATGCTTGGCAGGAGCTGAACCGCGCGGATTCCGTTGGTGCAAAGATTCTGCTGAAAGCCGATTGCGGTCCGGTGACGCTGGACGATCAGTTGGATTATTACTGTTGGAATTACGATGGAACACAGGTCAGTTCCATCCAAAAGAATGGCTATGCGTTGTATTTTACAGACACAACGATCTGGAACCAAAACGGCAGCGTGATATCAGCCGCAGACGCGACCACTGTCGAAGCGGCAAAACTTCTGGATATTGCATACCAGACCTGTTTGAACGCACAGTTCGATTGCAGCCTGGCCGATGGAAAGTATACCTATACCATTTCGCTTGATGTCGAGGGTATGGAGGCGGTTGCTTACGCAATCGCGCCCGCGGCAAAGGGAATGGATATCTTCTTTAACAGCGGAAGCATCCAAGTGGTGATCTGTGAAGATCAAATTCAGAGCATTGAAGTGAACTGCGGCGGTACGGTCCAAATCGTACTGTCCAATGCGAAGGTAGCGTTTGAAGCACTGATAGAATTCACGGAGGGCACAGATACAGCAGCGATTCCGGAAGCGGTAAAGGAAACCTCGGAGAAATAGAAAGGGGGATCCTTGATGGGAAACAGAATTATTTGTATCGGCAGAGAGTTTGGCAGCGGCGGTCATGAGGTGGCTGTGCGCCTTTCCGAACGGCTTAGGATCAAGGTGTATGAAAAGCATCTGCTTTATCTGGCATGAGTTTGTTGAGAAGATCGTCATACACGCAGCGACCGATCCGCGCAGCAAGGCAAACCGCACGCAGCAGGTAGATATCTATTACAAGGGTATCGGTATCCTGGAAATATCAAAAGTGTTCGATACTCAGCATAAATGAGAGAAACGGCATAGCCGTAAGCCATGCCGTTTCTCTCTCGCCTTACAATGTTTTCTTATAGAATTGCACATTCAGGGTCCCCTTTTCATTTTGTGCTTATTTTTTCCAAAGACCGTGAAGGTTGCAGTAGGCGTAAGCCTCGAGAACCTCGTCATCATCGCAGATCATGAATCTGGCTTGTGGCTTGTCACCGGGCTTCAGCTCTTTGCGCTGGTTGCCCTGAGAGGTATGCAGCGCGATCCATTCGATGTGATGCTCGGGGACCATGGGATGTTCGACGGAACCGACAGTGACGGTGACGGTCTGGCCGTCGATCCGGACGACTGGAACGTGTTTTTCTACGGCTGCATCGGTGGTGTTGGGCACCAGTTCCTGCATTTTTTCGCCGCAGCACATAATCGGAACGCCGGATTCCTTTACATAGGCGATGATATTACCACAATGCTTACAGATGTAGAACTTCATGATACGCTCCTTCCTGCGTTTGGAAACGCTTGTCTCAAGTTTGGGGATTGCTCTTACTGGGTATATCTTATATACATTATACCATATTTTTCTAGTTTTGAACTTGTTTTTTTCACAAAAATTAACGCTTTTTTCAATGACTTTGCTGGTAAGAGCATCCTGTGGAATTCCCAAAAGAAGGGTAATCGTATGGATTCTGTATGACGGTATCCTTTTTGTATGGGGAAAATGGCTGGTTTTTGTCTGGCGTTTTTGAAATTGGAGCTTTTGCTGTGGGATCCGAGGGTGTGTCCGGTACCAATATCGGCACCTGCTCTATTAAATACGCAGTCATTGCGGCTACGACCTTTCCGGTCATGGTAATTTGTCTCTTTGTTTTGAAAAAGGTATTATGCTTGGTTCTTTAAAGGGGTAACCCGCAGAGCCTTGCATATCGCCATCAAACATCCCAAAACTGGCCGAAAGAACGAAGCCTTCTTGCTAGTATCATATCGACGGAGATACGGCCATCGGTTTGTGGAAGCACTCCATGACGGCCAGGAGCGACGACGGTGGAAAACCTGGGACCGGTGCCCCGGTCTTTCTCTGGCATACCTTTGGGGATCAGCGGGTGCCGGTCCAGGACGTCTTGCTTTTCTGCCGGGAACTTGTATGGGTCAGAATGCCGCTGGAGCTGCACCTGTATCCAAGGGGCCTCCATGGACGGAATCCGGCCAATTCCCTGGTGTCCGAACCGGACCGGGTTATTACAAAAGTTCAGAGCTGGTGCACTTTGCGAAGCAGCGGATTGCGGGAGATTGAAAAGTTGGGAAAATCTATGGAAAGCCCTTGTTTCCTGTGACCAGGTGTGTTATGATTACTTTAAGAAAGTTTTCAGGCATAGCTGGGGGAAGGACAGATCGTATGAAGGGCTGGAAACGGGCCGCGGCAGCCATCGCCGCCGCTGTGACGTTAGCGGTGGGCCTGCCGCAGGAGGTGCTGGCGGCCAATGTATGGTTGGATCGCGCACGGGACGACAATGCGCAGCAGCTCCTCCTGCTGGAGGAAAAAAGGCCGAAGGATTATCTCTATCTCATTACGCCGGATCCTGTGAAGCGGCAGATCCTTTCGGTTGCAGCACAGGGGATGACTGCCGGATGCCGCACAGACGAGGAAAAGGTCAAGGCTATTTACAGTTGGGTCACGGAAAACACCTACTATGACTGGGATGGGCTGAATTCCGGCGATCTGGCGCCGGTGGATCCCTATTCGGTGCTGACCAACCATTATGCGGTCTGCGAGGGATATGCTACCCTGCTGGCGGAGCTGCTCAACAGCGTGGGTGTCCCCTGTGTGACCTTCCATGGGGCCAGCTGCTCTGCAAATCCAGGGGCAACTCGGGATGACGACAGCTTTTGGACGGAAGCGGAGTACAATGAAGTCGACCACGCATGGAACGCAGTGTATACCGGTGGTAAATGGCGGTATTATGATCCTACCTGGGATTCCGCCAACGCCCGCCATCAGGGGATTTTCCTGACGGGCACGGCCACCGTGGATTATTACGCAATGGACGCAAGGGAATTCGGCAAGGGGCATCGGAGCGCCTATCGAATTAACGACAACGGCGGCTTTCGGCTGACAAATGGGAAATGGCTTCGTTACGAAGAGGACGGGACGCTGACCATAGGACTTGCTATCGACTATTACGACCGTTCTCTTTATGCATATCAAAACGGGCTGCCGGTTACTGGAAAGGCCATTGTGGAGTATCAGCTGGCTTCCTTTACTGACAGCGGCCGATATCTGGAGACCTGCTATGATTACACCGGATGGTTCCAGTATGACGGACACTGGTACTATGTGATGGACGGCATTACCTGTTATGGATGGGGGAAAATCGGCGGGAAATGGTACTATCTGGACGGAGAAACCTGCCAAATGCAGACCGGCTGGCGGAAAATCGATGGAAAATGGTACTATTTTAGTGCCAGCGGCGCGATGCAGACTGGCTGGGTCCGGACGGGTGGAAAGTGGTACTATCTCACCGGTTCCGGCGCCATGGCCACCGGCTGGCAGTTGATTGGCGGGAAGTGGTACTATCTGAACAGTTCCGGCGCAATGCAGACCGGCTGGGTGCGGGTGGGCGGAAAGTGGTACTACCTGTATGCTGACGGCTCCATGGCGGCGAATACTGTGATCGACGGGTATCGGCTTAACGCGCAGGGAACCTACTGACTTTCAGCAGACGGAAACCGGGAATCGGTTTCCGTCTGTTTTTGGGCGCTTTTCGCGGAATTTTCCGGATTTTTCCACGGATTTTTTTGAAAAATAAACCGGCATACCCTCTTTTATTTTTGAACTTTTTGTGATATACTAGTAATGTTAAAAATGAAAAAGGGGTGTCGCTTTGGAAAAATATATTATCAGGGGCGGCAACAAGCTTCACGGCGAAGTTACCATCAGCGGCGCAAAAAACGCCGCGGTTGCCATTCTCCCTGCTGCCATTCTTTCCGACGAACCATGTATTATAGAAAATGTTCCCACGATCAGTGATATTGATATTACCATTAAAATTCTTCTTGCTATGGGCGCGGAAGTCACCATGCTCAACAAATCCACTCTTCGGATCGACCCCCGCCGGATTCACACTCCTTGCGTCGAATATGACCTGGCTAAAAATATGCGCGCATCCTATTATTTCTTGGGAGCACTCCTTGGAAAAATCGGACGGGCGCGCGTTTCTATGCCTGGCGGCTGCGATTTGGGCGCGCGGCCGGTAGATCAGCACCTGAAGGGATTTAATTCCTTGGGTGCGGAGTGCTCCGTCGACCACGGGATGATTCATGCCCAGGCCGGCAAACTGGTCGGCGCTCACGTGTATTTTGACATGGTTACGGTGGGTGCGACCATCAATGTGATGCTCGCCGCGGTGAAGGCGGACGGACTTACCGTCATCGAAAATGCTGCGAAGGAGCCCCATATCGTCGATCTTGCCAATTTCCTGAATTCCATGGGTGCGGATATCATGGGTGCGGGCACCGACGTTATCAAGATCAAAGGCGTAAAAGCTCTTCACGGGACGCAGTACTCTATTATTCCCGACCAGATCGAAGCCGGGACCTATATGGTCGCCGCAGCGGCTACCAATGGAAACGTTTTGATCAAAAACGTCATTCCAAAGCACCTGGAATCGATCACGGTAAAGCTTCAGAAGATCGGTGCGCGGGTAGAGGAATATGACGATTCGGTCCGGGTGATTGGGACCGGGCGCCTGATGAAGACCAATGTAAAGACGCTGCCGCATCCCGGATTCCCCACAGACATGCAGCCTCAGATTACCACGCTGCTGACGCTGGCGGAGGGGACAAGCATCGTTACAGAGAGTATTTTTGACAACCGCTTCAAATATGTCGACCAGCTGCGTCGGATGGGCGCGGATATTTCGGTGGACGGCCGTGTCGCCGTCGTCGAGGGTACGGG
>CAJMLQ010000146.1 GCA_905214265.1 uncultured bacterium | reverse complement strand
CGATCGCTGCAAAAACGGTGGGATTGAATTTCAATCCCACCGTTTTTGCTATTGATAAGGCATGGCTATTTTTCCAGAGCAATCTGTACGGGAGTCAGTGAAATACTGGTTTTTTGATCTTCGCCCCGGAAGTTCTTGCAGGGATAGGCGAAGGAGAAGGACGGATCGCCGTCAGTCTTCAGATGAAAATCCATGTGGTGGTGAGTTCCCCGGTAGACGATCCGCAAAGTGAGAGTTTCGTCCGTCCAGCAGCCGGCCGTGCCGATGGGCTGGTCTGCTGCAGCGCTCCCAACCCTGCGGTTGCCGATCATGTCAGGATAAACGGGAAATCCGGTGATGTCTGCGAGCCGATAGCTGTCCGTTCCAAAGGGAATCTGGAAATTCGTCCCGTTTACAGCAACCGTCAGTACGCCGCCGTCCTTTGAGGCCCTGACCTGGAGCGATTCCAATCCGAAATCGTTCTCTCCGCACAGAAACTCCGCCGCGCCGGTCCGGCCACTGCCTTGGGGAATCGGGCTGGAAAGCGTCTGCAGCCGCTGCTCCAGCGCTTTTTCAGCCGGGGAATCCGGCAGAGGAGCTTCTTGAAAGGCCGGGAGCAGATAGGCCCAGACGTCGTTCAGAACCTCCTGCATATTTCCTACGAAGCTGGTCAGGACCAGAACGGCGTCTTGCTCCGGGAAGGCGACCATGTATTGACCGTATGCCCCGTCAAAGCGGAAGCAGCCATGCTGGCAGCGCCAGATCTGATAGCCGTAGCCCTGCTTCCAGTCGGGGCTGTCGCTGGAGGGGGAGTTATCAATTTGAGCAGAGGTTGCCTCCCGGACCCATTCCTCCGAAAGAATGCGTTTTCCATCGAAAACGCCGTTGTTCAGATAAAGAAGGCCCAGCTTGGCGATGTCTTCCGTACCGACGTGGATTCCCCAGCCGCCGCAGCAGATCCCCTGAGGAGAGCGGTCCCAGCAGACCCCGGTAATGCCCAGGGGTTCAAAGAGCCGGGGCGTCAGGTAGGTGATGAGGTCCTCTCCCGTGACCTTCTGGACGATGGCGGAAAGGATGTAGGACGCACCTGAATTGTAGACAAATTTGGAGCCGGGCTTGTGTTCTACTGGGCAGCGCAGGAAGGTTTCAACCCAGTCGGAGTCTGCAGTTCGATTCAGTGCAGGAAGGGTGTCCTTGTCGTTTCCGGTCCCCATCCGCAGAAGATCCCGGACTTCCATGGCCGCCAGATTTTCGGAAATCCCGGCGGGGAGCTTTTCGGGGAAAAAGGAGATCACCTTGTCCCTCACGGAAAGACGGCCTTCGTCAGATGCCAGCCCTACAGCAGTAGAGGTCCAGCTTTTGCTGACGGAGAAAACATGCTGCTTGTCACCGGGAAGATAGGGCGAAAAATAGCCCTCTGCCACGGCTTTTCCGCCACGTATCAGCAGAATGCTGTGCAGGTCCCTGCCTTTTTCTGCACAGGAGTCGAGGAATGCCAGTATTCTGGCAGGATCAACCCCCGCCTTTGTTGGAGAGACAGTTGAAAAATGATGGTTTGCGTCGAGCATGGAAAAAACCTTCTTTCTTAAAATCTATGGTTCCGCTGGAGACAACTGGATCCTCTCAGGCGAAATAGCTGCCCGCCTGAAAATCAGATTCGGACGCCGCTCTTTGCCTGAGCATGGTATACGGTTTCGCACGGGCCCTCCACGAAGCTGTGAACCGCCGCGGAATCAACCGGTACAGATGCGCTCCGTTTTGCAAGCTCCATACGGGCGGCGCAGTTTAACGGCTTTTCCCGGGGATCGGAGAGCATGCACGATCTAAAATTCAGCGGCTGGGCGCGACAATTTCCATGCAGCTGTTCACTTGCGGAATTGCTTTACATTCAGTCTCCCGGAGAGTGGAAAAGTAAAAGGAGAGAGGAATCACTTTATAGGAGCAAGAATCTGGACTGCATAGACGGGTAGTTCCAATGAGCCTTTCCGTATTTCACCGGTGTCCAGGTCACGGAATTCCGCCCCTTGTGGAAGATTGACGGTTTGAGCGGATTCGTTGAAGTTCATGAGGAAATAGGTGCGTTCCCCGTCGCCCTCCCGCATGGTCAGGCTGACTCCTTCGGGGAGGTCCATGGGTAAGCAGGGAGAGACAGATGCTTCTGCCGTTGCCCCTGCGTAAAAATCGTCCAGAAAGTCCTGACCGACTTTGGCTGCGATGTAATAGACTGCGCCTTCGCCGATGGGATGACGGGTCAGAACCGGCATCCCGGCATAGAAATCCTGCCCGTAGACTGCCAGCACCTCGGTGCCTTTCGCCGGATGGATCAACTCCCGGACATCCCCCAGGGCGTAGCAGCCGGACATACCCAAAGAATTCGCCTGCATGACGGCAATGTTGGCATCTTCGGGGTAGACGGCGTCTACTTCCTCGGCCCAGATGCCAGCGGTATCCATCATGCCGTCTCCGGGAAAGCCGCCCAGGAAGCAGAGATCATTTTCGTTGACATAGCCGGTGAGATAGGTCAGCACCAGGCGGCCGCCCTTTTCCGCAAAGGCCCGCAGCCGCTCCGCCACCCCAGGCCGGAGCATGTAGAGCATTGGCGCGATCAGCAGTCGGTAGCCAGAGAAATCGCTGTCTTCTGAGACGATGTCCGTGGGAATACCGCGCTTCCAGAGGGAACGGTAATGGGCTAGGCAGGTGTCCACGTAGCTGCGGTCGACATTGTTGTGGGTGCCGCAGAAATCATCGATGGCCCAACGGTTTTCCCAGTCGTAGAGCACGGCGGTGTCCGCGTGGACCGTGGTCCCGGCAATGCTGGAAAGCTTTTGGAGCAGTTTCCCCACCGACGCAATCCCCTGAAATTCCATGGTGTCCTCCCGGCCACAGTGATCCACCACCGCGCCATGGAACTTTTCGCACGCGCCGCGGCCTTTGCGCCACTGGAAGTACTGCACTGAGTCCGCGCCATGAGCCACTGCCTGCATTGACGAAAGCAGATGCATTCCCGGGCGCTTGACCTTGTTGACGGCGTTCCAATTGACCTTGCTGGGGGTGCTCTCCATGAGCAGGAAGGGCTTGCCGCCCTTGAAGGAGCGGTTCATGTCGTGGATAAAGGAGGCGCGGGTGGCAGTCTCCCAGGTTTTTTCCCGGGGATTGTGCCAGGCCGGGTAGTTATCCCAGGAGACCCGGTCCAGATCCTCCACCATCTTCCAATAGTTCAGCCCCTCGTAGAAGCCCATGTAGTTGCTGGTGACTGGGATGCTCGGGCAGACTTCCCGGAGCGGGGCAATCTCACCCCGCAGAAAGTCCAAGGTCTGGTCCGTGACAAAGCGCTTCCAGTCCAGCGTCAGACCGTGGACACCACCTTCGCCGATAGGGGAGGGGGACTCAATCTGGTCAAAGGAAGTAAAACGGTGGCTCCAGAAATAAGTCCACCACTCGTGGTTCAGTTTCTCAATATCGTTGTCGTATTTGACCCGGAGCCAATTCCGGAAAGCTTCCTGGCAGAGGGGGCAGTGGCACTCGCCGCCATATTCGTTGGAGATGTGCCACATCATGAGGGCAGGATGTTTCCCATAGCGTTCCGCCAGCATCCGGTTCATGTTCCGGACCTTTTCCCGATAAACGGGGGAGGTGAAGCAGTGATTGTGCCGGACTCCGTGGAGATGCCGCACACGGTTTGCGTCCACCCGGAGGATTTCCGGATATTTTTCGTCCATCCAGGCGGGGCGGGCGCCGGAGGGGGTAGCCAGAATGACATGCACGCCGTTTTTCCACAGCCGGTCAAAGGTCTCGTCCAGCCAGTCGAAGCAGAATTTTCCTTCTTCCGGCTCCAGGGCGGCCCAGGCGAAGATGGCGACAGTGGCGCTGTTGATTCCGGCGGCCTTCATCAGGCGGACATCTTCCCGGAGAACGTCTGGATCGTCAAGCCACTGGTCGGGATTGTAGTCGCCGCCGTGGATCAGGCACGGCGAACCGGGAATAAGAGGAGGAAATTTTTCCATGTTGTTCTTCCTTTCCGAAACGGTCTCTAAAAACAGGGGCATGCTGTTTTTATTGTAGCGGGTCCCATAGAAAAAAACAATGAAAAAAGCAATGAAAATTGAAAAATTTTTTCACAGTAATATTAAAAACGAATCCTAGGCAACTGACGGGCGAAAATCTCCCAAATCTGCTCTGGGGAAAGAGCCGAAATGGGCCGGACCGGCTCCGGTTCGCCCTGCCGGGGGGCCAGGATAAGGGAAAGCTCCGCCATATCGCGCCACTGCCCCAGCTTGAAGCCAGTGGCGGCATACCGGCCCTCCTCCTGGAAACCCAGGGAGTGATGAAGGGCTAGGCTGGCCGGGTTCGGGACTGTGATGCGGGAATAAAGGCTGCGGTAGCCCAGGAGCCGGAGGGCCTCAATGACGCTGCGGCAGAGAGCGCCGGCGATGCCGCGGCGCTGGCACTGGGGGCGGACATAGACGGACAGCTCCGCATTCCAAGCATAGGCGGCGCGCTCATGGTGAGAGGAAGCGTAGGCGTAGCCGAGAAGCTGGTTGTCCTCTTCGCAGACAAAATAGGGGAACCGTTTCTGAATCATTTGGATGCGCTGCTGGAATTCGGGCAGGGAAGGGACGGTATATTCGAAGGTGATGGCAGTGTCCCGGATATAGGGCGCGTAAATATCCAGAATACCGGCGGCGTCGGCAGGAGAGGCATAACGGAGGATCGGCGGCATAAAAAGACTCCTTTGAACGATTTTCTTTTATTGTAGCACAAGGAAAGGTAGTGGAAAAGGTCTTCCGGCAAAAAATTTGCGGCAGACCCTTTGACATTTTTCCAAAATGTGATAAAATAAAATCACAACGAGCAGCGGAAACGGCGTAAGTCCAGTTGTCCAGCTACTCGTTTTTTTCGTGCGTTTCTGCCGGAATCGAATTTTGGGCGCTGGGAAGATGGTTCCCGCTGCCAGAAGGAGGTTGAGAAAATGAAACGAGTGAGAGCCGCCTGCATTTGCCAGACGCTGTGCTTTCTGCCCAAGGATGACACCGGGCGGGAGGAGACGGCCCGGTCTATGCGGGAGGAGGTCGCCGCTTATAAAGCGGGGTTGGAGAAAAGCCGTACCCGGTATCGGATCGTTGAAGAAACAGAACAGCCGGATGGCTCGATTGTCGTAAAAATTATCAAGCAGTATAATCAAAACGACGTCGGCGACTATTTGAATTGAACAAGGAAATCAAAACGGTGCGCAGCTTGTCAGCATAAGTCTAACTGACAGGCTGCGCACTGTCCTTTTTACTTGGAGGTTTTTATGGTTGACCAGATCTTTATTGCCAATGCGCCGTATCTTGAGTTTTCCGGAAACGCAGCGAATACGGTAGTATTTCCGTTGACAGTGGCAGCGCTGGCGATTGTGGTGATGATCGGCGACGGCTACTGTGCCTTTGTCAGCATCAACCTGGACAGACAGGTCGGCATCGCCAGTGCAGTCCACAAAGACCCGGGCCCTGTAGGCCGAAAGGCCGCATTTGTTGGCTACCAACACAGCGGAAACTCGGCCATTTTCCTGGATCACTCCGCAAAGGGTGGTTTGAAACAGTACCCTGGCCCCGGCGGAGATCCACCACAGGCCATCGGCGATGGGATGATCCTCATCAGCGTAAAGCCCGTCAAACCAGGTCAAAGGGATATCCACATACTTGCTTTTGGCGTTGATGGCGCTGTTGTTGGCAGAAGTGAGGCTGGTGTAGGAGGTGTGGGGAGTATCATAATACTACTCGGAAGTAAGGGGAGGCATGGTACCGATCTACGTGGGCATTGGCTAGTTCCTCATAGTCCTGGATAAAGGGGCGGGAATCAAAATCTTCTATTCCAGACAAACCATTCAGCATTTTGATCATTACCTCCCTATCACAGATTCAGGCGGAGTGGCTACACAAAAGTTTCAGAAGTTCTGGAAGAATGTTTGAAACGACCCTTGCAAATAGGATTTGGCGAAATCATCACAGATATCTCAGAAATTCAAATATCTTATTTACATTCACAGAATGCATTGGAAACAATTTCTGCCAATCAAGCTCTGGATCGGACAAAAGATCTGAAAATAAGTGAAACTTTATTGTTTCAAAATATAACAGATGGCGATGAAGAGGCGGCACAAAAAAGGATGCACTTATTGCAATGGCAGGCGATGGGATTTGACCACTGGAACGATCCGGCCCGGCGTTGGGATGCGCTTATCCCGGCACAGAGACTTTTTTACGCGGACTTAAAAATAGAAAGCCCATGCGCACATCTGTGCGCATGGGCTTTCTATTGGTCTGCGGGATCATCCAGCGTAGGCAAGCCGGTGAAAGACCGGGTATGCGCTTAGAAATTGCTGGAGGTTGGTCCGGGAATTGGAACCGGGGTCAAGGATCGTGAAGTTCGCGGCGGAAAGGCCAAGGCCGTTGTAGCCGGTTACGACCACCCAGTGCTGCTGGCCGGAGGAGGTTTTGGCTCCATAGATGACCGGAGTTCCCTGGCGGAGCTGAGAAAGAATGATAGAGAGGGCTCCGGCGCTTTCGTTGACCAGACGATAGTTTGACGGCCAGTACAGCGAGCCACTGGAAGAGTAGGAAAGACGGCGGCTCATCTCCGCAGGGTTGATGGAGACCCCAAGACGGTAGGATTCGGTCATCGCCAGTGCGGTAGTCGTGCAGCCGATCTGGCCGATGGTCTTCCCGGAGGAACCGATCGGGACGGATGCCCAGCGGGAATCCGTCTGCTTATAGCTGGGAACGGACAGGGCAATGGTTCCGGAAGATTCGGTGGCGTTGCCGGTGCCGGACAGGTAGGAACTGCTGACATATCCAATTTTTGTGCCGTCGTATAGAATTCGGCTCCAGCCGCCGGACTGGGAGAGGACGGACACAGTAGTTCCCTTGGGAAGGGAGGTCAAAATAGAGGAAGAAGAGCTGGGGCTGCTCCGGACATTCAGGCGGCCGGAGACGGTGGCTACGGTTGCCGAATAACTGCCGTCCACCTCATCAATGTAAGCGGCGCTGCTGTACCCGTAGGAATTGGGGCCATACTGCACCCGCCACCAAGAGCCGGACCGGGACACCAGAGTCACGGTGCTGCCCTTGGGGAGGGGGGCCAA
>CAJMLQ010000145.1 GCA_905214265.1 uncultured bacterium | reverse complement strand
ATCAACCGGCGCGGGTTCTCCAGCTTTGCGCTGTGCATGGACTGCGGGGAGCCGGTGCGCTGCCCTAACTGCAGCGTTACGCTGACCTACCATAAGGTCAACGGCTATCTGATGTGCCATTACTGCGGCTATTCCCGGCGGCCGGAGGAACCGTGTCCTTCCTGCGGAGGCCGCCACCTCAATATGGTGGGGACCGGAACTCAGAAAATTGAGGAGCTTTTGGCAAAATCTATTCCCAGCGCCCGGGTGCTTCGGATGGACACGGACTCCGTCTATTCCCGGTATGCCTATGAGGAAAAGTTCGCGGCTTTCGAAGCGGGGGAGTACGACATCTTAGTCGGTACCCAGATGGTGGCGAAGGGGCTGAATTTCCCGGGAGTCACGCTGGTGGGAGTCCTCGGAGTGGACCAAGCGCTGTACGCCAATGATTTCCGCAGCGGGGAGCGTGCCTTTTCCCTCATCACCCAGGTGGTGGGGCGAAGCGGCCGTTATGAAAAGCGGGGAAAGGCGGTTTTGCAGACGGTTTCCCCGGAAAATTCCGTGGTGCTTCATGCGGCCCGGCAGGATTATGAGGCTTTTTATCAGGAGGAGATCACCCTTCGAAAGGCCTGCCTCCAGCCGCCATTTTGTGATTTGGCCCTTGTGGGGTTTTCAGGTCCGGCGGAGGACGCCGTCCGACAGACCGCCGAGGCCTTTCACAAAATCCTCCGGGAAAAAATCCTGGCTCTAGAGGAGCCGCTCCCAATCGTCCTGCTTGGGGTTTCCCAGGCCGACGTTTATCGTGTCAACAATAAGTTCCGCTATCGGATCCTCATGAAATGCCGGAATACCCGCCGCTTCCGACGCCTTTTGCGGGAAGCCTTTGCAGCGGCGTCAGAGCAGAAGCTGTTCGGGCGCATAACGGTGTTTGTGGACATCAATGGAGAGATCTTGTAAGCGGACGATCAGATAAGGAGGATGCGCAATGGCGCTTCGTGTAATTGTAACGGGGAAGGACCCCATTCTTCGAAAAATCTCCCGGCCGGTGGAGGTTTTTGACCAGAAGCTCTGGACTCTTCTGGACGATATGGCGGAAACCATGTACAAATATGAAGGAGTGGGGCTGGCTGCCGTCCAGGTCGGGATCCTCAAGCGGGTCGTAACGATCAACGTGGGAGAGGGCCTTATCGAACTGGTAAACCCGGAGATCGTGGAGGCTCAGGGAAGTGTGGAGGATTCGGAAGGGTGCCTTTCCTTCCCCGAGGAATACGGGATCGTCGAACGTCCGGCAAAAGTGATTGTAAAAGCTCTGGACCGGTACGGAAAACCCCAGGAGCTCACCGGAACCGGTTTGCTGGCCCGGGCGTTCTGCCATGAGATTGATCACTTGGACGGCGTGGTTTTTAAAGACAAAGTGAAGGAGATGCTGATTCCGGAAGAGCCGCGGTCCCGCCGCAGGCGTTTCTTCGACCGGCATGAAGCCTAATCCGAATATGAGGGGAGATCGCCATGAAAATCGTTTTTATGGGTACGCCGGATTTTGCGGTTCCCTGTCTACAGGCGCTGCTGGACCATTCCTACGAGGTGACTGGAGTCTTTACCCAGCCGGATAAGCCGAAAGGACGGGGGTATCAACTGGCTCCGCCACCGGTGAAAGAGCTGGCGGTGTCCCGTGGGATCCCGGTCTTTCAGCCGAAGACGCTGCGGGACGGAGCCGCGCTTGAGCAGGTCAAAAGCTGCTCGCCGGATCTGATCATCGTCGTCGCTTACGGAAAGATTCTGCCCAAAGAGGTTCTGGAACTTCCCCGTCTGGGCTGCATCAACGTACACGCCTCTCTGCTGCCCAAATACCGGGGAGCCGGGCCGATTCAATGGGCCATCCTCAACGGTGAAACTGTGACGGGGGTCACGACAATGTACATGGCCGAGGGGATTGATACCGGCGACATGCTGGAGAGCGCTTCGCTGGAAATCGGCGCAGATGAAACTGCCGACGAGCTTCACGACCGGCTTTCTGTCCTGGGCGCTCAGCTGTTGCTGTCTACGGTAGAAAAGGCCGAAAATGGGCAATTAGAGCCGAAAAAACAGGACGACGCCCTTTCCAGCCATGCGCCGATGCTGACCAAGGAACTGTCCCAGATCGATTTCCGGAAACCGGCACAGCAGGTCCACAACCAAATCCGGGGTCTGTCCTCTTGGCCTGCCGCATATACCTGCTATCAGGGAAAACGGCTGAAGGTTTACGCCAGCCATATCAGCAGTGGTTCCGGGGAACCCGGCGAGTTGCTAAACCCGAAAAAATTTGTGGTAGCCTGCGGCGAAGGTGCGGTGGAGCTGGCCGTTGTTCAGTATGAGGGAAGCCGGAAAATGACCGGTGGGGAGTTTCTTCGTGGCAAGAAGCCCGGCCCCAGGGAAATTTTGTGCTGATCCTGCGGATTCATGAAAGGATGTGGTACCCATGATCGATCGTTACTATCTGTTTTTGGTGATACCGGCCCTGCTGATCTCCATGTGGGCGCAGATCCGGGTAAAATCCACCTTTGCGCGGTATAACCGCGTCCCCAACCGGCGCGGCTATACCGGCGCGATGCTCGCCAGGCAGATCCTGGATGAAAATGGGCTGCAGCATATCCGGATAGAACGGGTCGCGGGGGAGCTGAGCGATCATTATTCTCCAAAGGAAGATGTCATCCGTCTTTCAGACAGCACCTACAACTCCACCTCTGTGGGGGCTTTGGGAGTCGCCGCCCATGAAGTTGGGCATGCTATCCAGTATGATGTGGGATATTTCCCCATCAAGATTCGGAACGCCTTTATTCCCATAACGCAGATCGGCTCATCCGTGGCGATTCCACTGGCGATACTGGGATTGATTTTGGGATTCCCGCTGCTGACGGAAGTCGGTATTCTGCTGTTCTGTGCGGTGGTACTGTTTCAGCTGTTCACTCTGCCGGTGGAGTTTAACGCCAGCCGCCGGGCAATCCGCACTCTGGACGAAGACGGCATTTTGGAGCAGGACGAGCTGAAAGGTGCCAAAAAGGTGCTGTCTGCCGCGGCGATGACCTATGTGGCCGCTTTAATCGTAGCCATTGCGAACCTTGCGCGGCTGCTTGCCCTGCGGGATCGGAACCAGCGCCGATGAATGCACGGAAACTCGCCTACACCGCGCTTCTGCGGATGGCAAAGGAGAAAAGCTATTCCAATCTGGCGCTGGATGCTCTGCTGAAGACGGAGCACGCAGAAGGTCGGGAACGCCAGCAGGCGGCAGGACTGTTTTATGGAGTTTTGGAACGAAAGCTGACCCTGGATTATCTCATCGAGAAGTATACCCGGAAAAAGATCGCTGCTCTTGACGGAGAGGTGGTCACGGCGCTGGAACTAGGGCTTTATCAGCTTTTGTACCTGGATGGGGTCCCAGAATCCGCAGCGGTCAACGAGAGCGTGGAGTTAATCAAAAAGTCCCGCAAAAAAAGCGCCGCTGGATTTGTGAACGGCGTTCTTCGCAGCTTTCTGCGGGATGGGCGTCGGGTCTTTCTTCCCCAAGGGGATCCTTTGCTGCGGGCCAGCATCGAGTACGCAATGCCGCTGCCGGTTTTACAGCGCTGGGAGAGGGATTATTCCCGGGAGACGGCGCTGGAGCTGGCAAAGGCCTGCCTTGGCCGTCCGCCGCTTCACGCACGGGTCAACACGCTGCGCTGCACGGTGGAGGAGGCGGTGGAGGCTCTATCGGCGGAAGGGGTCCGGGCGTCCGTCCATCCTGCCTTGGCTGGATGCCTGGAGCTTTCGGACACCGGCAGCATTTCGGAGCTTCGGGCCTTTCGGGAGGGGCTGGTGTCCATTCAGGACGCAGCCTCCCAGCTCTGCGCCTGGGCGGTGGGGGTCGGAATCGGGGAACGGGTCTACGATCTCTGTGCTGCTCCCGGTTCCAAGAGCTTTACCATGGCGCAGCTGATGGAGGACCGGGGCATCATCCGCGCCTTTGACCTGCACCCGGCCCGAGTCACCCTGATCGAACAAGGGGCCGCAAGGCTGGGAATCCGCTGCATCCAGGCGGAGGCTGGCGACGCGGCGCGGTTCCGGCCCGAGCTGAGCCAGGTGGACCGGGTACTTTGCGATGTGCCCTGCTCCGGGCTGGGGATCATTCGGCGGAAGCCAGAAATCCGGTACAAAACGCCGGAGGAGTTGGATGCCCTCCCTCCGGTCCAGCTGGCCATTCTGGAAAACGGATCACGGTACGTCCGGCCGGGCGGGACGTTGGTGTACTCCACCTGCTCCCTGAGCCGCGGGGAGAACGACGCGGTGGCGGACCGCTTTCTGGAAAAGCACTCAGATTTTGAGCCAGCCCGTTTTCCAGCATCAGTTGAGGCAGTTTTAGGCGAAGAGTGCTGGAAAAAGACGCTGATGCCCATGAAAGGCGGCTTCGATGGGTTCTTCATTGCACGGTTCCGCAAAAAGTCCGAATAAAGGGGAATGCAGATGACAGATATCAAATCCATGACGCTTTCGGAGTTGGAGCGGTTCCTTGCAGACCTCGGGCAGCCGAAATTCCGCGGAAAACAGATTTTTTCCTGGCTCCACGAGAAGCGGGTCCTCTCTTTTGCGGAGATGACTGATCTCCCAGCTTCCCTTCGGGAGAAGCTGGAGACGGAATGCTCCATCACCTCTTTTGAAGTGGAACGAAAACTGGTCTCCCAGCTGGACGGGACGGTAAAATATCTATACCGCCTTCCCGACGGCGAGCATGTGGAAAGCGTTCTGATGCGGTATGAACATGGAATCTCCTTGTGCATCTCCAGCCAGGTAGGATGCCGGATGGGGTGTGCCTTTTGTGCCTCTACAAAGGCAGGGTTTGTCCGGAACCTGACGGCTTCTGAAATTCTGGAACAGGTATATGCGGCCGGCCGGGACACAGGGGAGCGGATTTCCAACATCGTTTTGATGGGAATCGGGGAGCCGCTGGATAATTTCGAGCAAGTCATGCGTTTTTTGGAGTTGGTCTCCGATCCCAAGGGATTGAATCTCAGCCATCGGCACATCTCCCTTTCGACCTGCGGGGTAGTGGACCGGATCCGGGAGTTGGCGGAAAAGGACTTGCAGATCACCCTTTCCATTTCACTCCACGCTACGGACGACGCGGCCCGGAGTTCCATTATGCCGGTGAACAACCGGTGGAAGATTCAGGAGCTGCTGGATGCCTGTCGGGAATATACCGACCGGACCCACCGGCGGATCTCCTACGAATATGCGCTGATCAGCGGCGTCAACGACAGCCGCCGGCAGGCGGAAGAGCTGGCGGCTCTGCTCAAAGGGATGCTCTGCCACGTCAATCTGATCCCGGTGAATTATGTGAAGGAAGCCGGATATGAAAAAAGCCCCAAGGAAAGGGTCTACGCCTTTCAAAAGGTTTTAACGGACCGGGGGATCAACGCGACGGTCCGTCGGACGCTGGGGGCGGATATCGATGCCGCGTGCGGACAGCTTCGGCGGGAAGCGGAACGGCCGGACTGAGGAAACACTTCGATGAGCTTACTGCGAAAGGAAAAAGGGGATTGTCACTTTGAAAATCGTTGGAAAGACGGATATCGGAATGGTGCGCAATACCAATCAGGACGCCTTTAAGATCCTGGCTCTCGGACAGGGGGCCGGGCTGGCTCTGGTCTGCGACGGCATGGGCGGCGCCAGCGGCGGAGATCTGGCAAGTTCCCTGGCGAAGCAGGCGGTTACAGAGGTCGTATGCGCCCGCTATCAGGATGGAATGGGGCCGGAGGCCGTGAAGATCATGATGCGGGAAGCGGTTATGGAGGCAAACCGGAAGATTTATGAGGCGGCCCAAGAGGATCCGGCCCTCCAGGGAATGGGGACTACCATCGTCCTGACACTGCTGTATCAGAATCACGCTTACATTGCCCATGTAGGGGACAGCCGCCTTTATTGTCTCCGCGACGGCGTGTTGGAGCAGCTGACTCGGGATCACTCCTTCATTCAGGACTTACTGGACCGAGGGGAGATATCCGAAGACGAGGCGCGGGTCCATCCGAACAAACATATTATTACCCGGGCGGTCGGCGTACACTGGGATGTGGAACTTGACCTGCACGTGCGGGAACTGTACAGCGGCGACCGTCTGCTGCTTTGTACGGACGGATTATCTAACGCGTGCAGCGACGAAGAAATTGCCGCGGTACTGTCAAGCCGTCCGGCGGAGGACGCGGCGGAGGAACTGATCCGTCTGGCCAATCAAAGTGGCGGGCATGATAATATTACCGTTGTAATCGTAGAGAGCTGATCGTAGGCTGTCCGGGTTCCCGGGTACATTTTTCAAAAGTGCGCCGGGGAATCCGGACATGGCTGGCGGCGAAGTGCCGCGGAATTTCATGGAGGTTTGATTCATGGAGAATTATATCGGAAAACGTCTCAGCGGCCGGTATGAACTGGTCAAATTGATCGGCAGCGGCGGCATGGCAAATGTCTTTGAGGCGAAGGATCTGCTGGAAAATAAGACCGTCGCCATCAAGGTGCTGAAAGAGGAATACCTCACAAACGATGAGTTTGTTCGCCGATTCCGCAATGAGTCCAAGGTGATCGCGGTGCTGGACCACCCGAATATCGTAAAGGTCTACGATGTGAATTTTACGGGTGCAGAGCAGTATATTGTCATGGAGCACATCGATGGGATCACGCTGAAGCAGTATATCCTTCATCAGGGGCACCTCCGTTGGAAGGATTCGGTCCATTTTGTTACGCAGATCCTGCGGGCTCTCTCCCACGCCCATGAGCATGGGGTTATCCACCGCGATATCAAATCCCAGAATATCATGCTGCTGCGGGATGGGACCATTAAAGTGATGGACTTCGGAATCGCCCGGTTTGCCCGGGAGGACATCCGCACGATGGATGACAAGGCTATCGGCTCGGTCCATTATATCAGTCCGGAGCAGGCCTGCGGTGAGGAATCGGATGAAAAGAGCGATATCTATTCGGTGGGCGTCCTGCTTTATGAGATGCTGACCGGCCGGGTGCCCTTTGATGGGGAGACCCCGGAGCAGATCGCCATGAAGCATATTCACAAGAAACCAGTTCCCATCGAGTCGCTGCAGCCAGACGTCCCGACCGGGCTTTGCGAGATTGTGGA
>CAJMLQ010000144.1 GCA_905214265.1 uncultured bacterium | reverse complement strand
CCCCATTCATTAGATAGTATATCATACTGTCTAACAAATGGGGTGCAGTTCAAAGATGCGCTGCGGGGAGTTTTTATGCCTGTACGGGGGGCGTCGGCACATGACCGTAGGTAATTTCGGGCATTTCCTTGTCAGGAGCCGCCCAGTGGACCGCGTTGGCAATTACTTTCTGGATTTCCGGATTGTGATAAATTGGGAAGGTCTCGTGGCCAGGCTTGAAGTAGAAGATTTTCCCCTTGCCGCGGTGGTAGCAGCAGCCGCTGCGGAATACCTCGCCGCCGGAGAACCAGCTGATGAATACCAGCTCGTCAGGGTCGGGGATGTTAAAGTGTTCGCCGTAGGTTTCCTCATGTTCCAGAACGATCTTTTCGCCGAGGCCACGGACAATGGGATGATCGGGCCTGATCACCCAGAGGATTTCCTTGTCGCCGCTTTCCCGCCATTTCAGATCCTGAGAGTTGGTACCGCAGATTTTCCGGAAAATCTTGGAGGCATGGCCGGAATGAAGAACGATCAGCCCCATCCCTTGAAGAACCCGCTGGTACACCCGCTCTACGATTGCGTCGTCCACCTTGTCATGGCAGCAGTGTCCCCACCAGAGAAGAACGTCCGTTCTATTCAAGACCTCTTCTGTCAGGCCGTGTTCCGGCATTTCCAACGTCGCGGTTCTGGCTTCGATATCACCTTCCTGATTCAAGAAGGACGCGATGGCGCCGTGAATGCCCTCCGGGTAAATTTTCGCAACTTCTTCCGAGGTTTTCTCATGGAAGTTTTCGTTCCATACGGTTACATGAATCTTCTCCATAGTTTACCAGCCTTTCTGTCAAAGGGTTACGCCTTGATGTAATCGTTTACAGTGTTAGAATACCACCTTTTCCGCCTGTTGTCAACGTGTTTTTCTTGAAAAAGGTTACAAAATATCCCGGAATGTTTTGGAGAACATCCCGGGATGAAAAATTCAGCGGGAGAGAGACTGCGTGGCAGATTCCAGCCACGCTTTTGCCCGCTCGCTGACCAGGGGAGAGAGAGCCTCCCAGACCCGCTGGTGATAGGCGTTGAGCCAGTCCAGCTCATGATCGGTCAGCAGGGAAACATCCAGGCACTTGGTATCGATTGGAACCAGGGTAAAGACCTCAAAACGCAGAAACTGCGCATATTCCGTCCGATCGCCTTTGATGACAGTGACGACGTTCTCCGTCCGGATGCCGTGGGAACCTTCGGTATACACTCCCGGCTCAACAGTCAGAACCATGCCCTCTCGCAGTTTGACTGTGGAGCCGAAACTCTGAGGTCCTTCGTGGACGTTGAGCATGAAGCCGACGCCATGGCCGGTGCCGCAGCGGTAGTCCAGCCCTTCCCGCCAGAAATATTCCCGGCAGAGGACGTCCAGCTGGGAGCCGCTGACTCCCTCCTTAAAGACTGCCTCCATCAGCGCGATGGAGCCTTTCAGTGCTAAAGTAAAGTCATGGCGCTCCTCGTCGGAAATTTCACCCAAGGCAACAGTCCGGGTGATATCCGTGGTGCCGTCCAGATACTGTCCGCCGCTGTCGATGAGGAGCAGATGGCTGCGCTCCAACGTTTTGGAGCAGTCCGGTTTTGGAGCGTAGTGCATCATGGCAGCATTTTCCCGGTAAGCGACAATGGCAGTGAAGCTGTCGCCGCGGTTCAGAGGCTGAGCGCGGCGGAATTCCGCCAGTTTTTCCGAGCAGTCCCACTCCGTAAGGACCGCTCCTTTTTCCAGTTCCTCGAAGAGCCAGCCGTAAAACTCCGCCAGGGCGCAGCCGTCCTTGCGGTAAGCGTTGTGGGTGTTGCGAATTTCCACCTGGTTTTTACAGGCCTTAAGGAGAAAAATCGGGTCCGTTCCCTCCACCGCGGTGAGGCTGCTGTTTCCGGTTACGCTGGCGTACAGGCTGGAATTCAGTTCATCCTTGTCGCAGAGGATCCGGCCCTTCTGCCGGCGCACAGCCAGGAACTGGTAAATCTGACCGTAGGGAAGGAGGGAGACCCCTTCCTTTGTCAGCTCACCCCGGACACTGTCGGAAATCCGGCTTTCTTCTGTGAAAAGAACTGCCTCATCCGGAGAAACAAAGGCGTAGGAGATCACCACCGGATTATTTTCTACGTCGTTGGAGCGGATGTTGAAGAGCCAGGCGATATTATCCAGCTTGCTGATCACAATGGAATCTGCATCCTCCTCCTCCAGCGCCTGGCGGAGGAGAGAGAGCTTTTCGGCAGCGGAACGGCCGGTATAGCAGGTGTCAAGCAGGTAAACTTCTGTCAGCCCTTCTGTGGGGCGTTCTTCCCAGATTTTATTGGCAAAATCCACATGGATGTCTATTTTAAAGGAACGACGGCGGAAATCCTTTTTCATTTTCTCAACGGCGGCAGCGGAAAACAGCTGGCCGTTGAATCCGACGGTACTGCCCTCCGGAAGCTGCTGTGCCAGATAAGCGGCAGGAGAGGGGCAGTCTGGTTCGGCAGCGCGGAAAAGTTCCGCCTCCGAACCGGAAAGCTCATTGGCGGCCTGAACGTAGTAGCGCCCGTCGGTCCAGAGGCCGCTTGCGGTGCGAGTGATGACAAACGTTCCAGCACTTCCGGTAAAGCCGGAAACAAAGGCCCGGGTTTTCCAGTGGTCGGAAAAATATTCGCTCATGTGGGGGTCTGCACTAGGAATGATGTAGGCGTCGATCCCTTTATCCTTCATAAGCCCGCGGATTTTTGCGATGCGCTGATTTGCGGTCATAAAAAAACCTCCTGATTTCGTCTGATTGAGTTTAGTATAGCATCCTTTCCGGCAAAAAACAAGCTCTCTCCAGACGAAAGAAGCCCCCGCCGTCCGTCTTTTCGAACAAAGGGGGCTTGCTGAAAGAATTTTCCGGGAGAGGAAAATTCTTTGAAAAATTTCCAAAAAGTCTTTATTTCCAGCCCCGGCCTGTGATACAATAAAAAAGCATGCGGATTAACTGCAAAAAACGGCATAGAAAGGGTTTCGGAATGATTACCGTCTCAAATCTCAGCCTGAGCTTCAGCGGCCAGGCCCTTTTCAAAAATGTTGACCTCAAATTTACCGAGGGCAACTGTTACGGCGTCATCGGCGCCAACGGCGCGGGGAAGTCCACCTTCCTGCGCATCCTCTCCGGCGAGCTGGAGCCTACCGGCGGCGAGGTCATCCTCGACGCGAAAAACCGGATGTCCGTCCTGAAGCAGGACCACTTCGCTTTCGATGATTATACCGTTTTGGACACCATCATCATGGGCAACCGGAAGCTCTACGACATCATGAAGCAGAAAGACGCCCTCTATGCCAAGGAGGATTTTTCCGAGGAGGACGGCATCCTGGCCTCTGAGCTGGAGTACGAGTTCTCGGAGATGAACGGCTGGGAGGCGGAAACCGAGGCGGGAAAGCTGCTCCAGGGACTCGGTCTGTCCGTAGACCTGCTGGAGCAGCAGATGGCCGGCCTTCCGGTGCGGGATAAGGTCAAGGTCCTGCTGGCCCAGGCGCTGTTCGGTGAGCCGGACATCATCCTCCTGGACGAGCCTACCAACCATCTGGACAACGACTCCATCACCTGGCTGGAGGATTTCCTTATGGATTACCCCGGCACAGTCATCGTTGTCTCCCACGACCGGCATTTTTTGAATAACGTCTGTACTCACATCGTGGACGTGGACTACAATCAGATCAAGATCTATGTGGGCAATTACGACTTCTGGTATGAGTCCAGCCAGCTGATGCAGCGGCTCATTAAGGAGCAGAACCGCAAGGTGGAGGACAAGATTAAGGACCTTCAAAACTTCATCGCCCGTTTCTCCGCCAACAAGTCCAAATCCCGCCAGGCAACCTCCCGCCGGAAGCTCCTGGACAAGCTGTCGGTAGAGGAAATGCCCGCCTCCTCCCGGCGGTATCCCTTCGTGGGCTTCACCATGGACCGGGAGCCGGGTAAGGAGATCCTGGAGGTGGAAAACCTTACCAAGACCGTGGACGGCGTGAAGGTTTTGGATCATGTTTCCTTCCGGCTCAACCGCGGCGACAAGGTGGGCTTTGTCGGGGAAAACGAAATCGCCGTCACCACCCTGTTCCAGATCCTGATGGAAGAGCTGGAGCCCGACGAAGGCAGCTTCAAATGGGGCATCAGCACCAGCCGTTCTTACTTTCCCAAGGACAACTCCGCTTACTTTGACGGCTGCCGTCTGTCTATCCTGGACTGGATCCGGCAGTACGCCCCGCCGGAGGCCCTGGACAGCTACCTCCGCGGTTTTCTGGGGAAGATGCTCTTCTCCGGCGACGACGTCCTGAAGCCGGTGGAGGTCCTTTCCGGCGGTGAGAAGGTCCGCTGCATGCTGTCCCGGATGATGATGTTCGGCTCCAACGTGCTGCTTCTGGATCAGCCCACCAACCATCTGGATCTGGAGTCCATCACGGCGGTGAACAACGGCCTTACCGCGTTTAAGGGCATCGTCCTCTTCGCCTCCTATGACCACGAGTTTGTCGAAACCGTGGCTAACCGGATCATGGAGTTCACCCCGGACGGTCTCATCGACCGGCTGAGCACCTACGACGAGTATCTGGAGTGGAAGCAGCAGAATCGGAAATAGCCGCCTGGATTTTCACCGAAAAACGCAATAATGACGCAAAATCCGCCGGTATCGCTCTTTTTGGGGAGATACCGGCGGATTTTTTAGCTTTTTTCTCAGAAAATACAGGATTTTTACAAAAAAGCGCTTATAGGGTGTTTACAAAATCAAAAGATTGCGCTATAATAAGAAGGCTGAAAGTACGCTTTTAGCAGAAAGGACGTGAGAGAATATGGACTTAAGTCCGTATCCCCCTAGTACCAATTATCAAATAATGGGCGGCTGCTGATTTCCGTTTTTTGTGTTTCGGAGGAAGCTCCGAAATAGAAAAAACGGAAACCAGCATACAGCGGTCCAGCCGGATAAGGAATTTGGCAAAAGTGTTCCCAATGGGGAGCGCTTGTTTTGTTATATCCTTCCCAGGCTGGACCGTCTGGGATTGGTATGTCTTCAGCCGCCTGAAATGGGAGGTTGAAGCAAATGAATCGCGCATTGGAATTGATCCAGGATAAGAAATTCGGGGACGCCCGTGCTGTGGTGGAAGAGATGAATCCGGTCGATATCGCCGCCATTTTTGAAGAGCTGGACCAGGAGCAGACCATCATGCTGTTCCGCCTGCTGCCCAAGGAGACGGCGGCGGAGGCGTTTGCCTACATGACCCCGGAGGTCCAGGAGCAGGTGCTGACTGCCCTGACCGACGTGGAGGTCCAGACGGTGCTGGACAGCCAGTTCATGGACGACACCGTGGATATGCTGGAGGAAATGCCTGCCAACGTGGTCAAACGAGTGCTGCGGCTGACGGATTCGGATACCAGGGGGATGCTTAATCGCCTGCTGAAGTATGAGGACGGCAGCGCGGGGAGCATCATGACCACCGAATATGTGGACCTGAAGCAGGGGATGACCGTTCGGCAGGCTATCGATCGGATCCGGAAAACGGCGGTGGACAAGGAAACCATCAACAACTGTTATGTGACGGACCCCAACCGCATCTTGGAGGGTGTGGTCACGCTTCGGGAACTGCTGCTGGCAGAAGACAACGCCCGCGTAGGCGATATTATGGAGACCAATCCCATTTCCGTCTCAACCGGCGATCGCGACGAGGACGTCGCCCAAATATTCAGCCGCTACGATATGCTGGCCCTTCCGGTGGTGGATCGGGAGCAGCGGCTGGTAGGCATTATCACCATCGATGACGCCGTGGACGTCCTGCAGGACGCCAACACCGAGGACTTCGAGAAGATGGCCGCCATGGCGCCCAGCGAAAACACCTACCTGAAAACGTCGGCCTTTACCCATGCCCGGAAACGGGTGGTCTGGCTGCTGGTGCTGATGATCTCCGGCGTCATTACGGGGAGCATCATCAGCCATTATGAGGATGCCTTTGCCGCTATTCCGCTGTTGGTATCTTTTATTCCGATGCTGATGGACACGGGCGGAAACTGCGGTTCCCAGAGTGCAACATTGGTCATCCGCGGCATGGCGCTGGATGAGATCCGGCCCCGGGACTTTTTCCGGGTGCTGTTTAAGGAGTTCCAGGTTTCTCTGCTGGTGGGGGCGATACTGGCTCCGGTCAACGTATTGTGGATCTGGGTCCGGTACCATAATATCTGGATTGCGCTGACGGTAGGGGTCAGCATGTTGGTTACGATCTGCGTCGCCAAAATGATGGGCTGTATTCTGCCGATTTTGGCGAAAAAGTGCCGTCTGGACCCGGCGATCATGGCATCTCCGCTGATTACGACCATTGTGGACGCTTGTTCCATTTTTGTTTATTTCAATGCGGCGCTGCTGATTTTAAAGGTCTGAGAGAAGAATATTTTGAAAATGTCCGCCTGTAGCACTCGAATACCACTGCAGGCGGACATTCCTTTGGTGTTAGATATTGCAAAAACTTGAAAATTCTTGCGAAAAGCTGAGAAAACTTGATTTTTATTGAAAGACGTTCCGCTGGGCAGATCTGACAAATGATGATTTTGAGGATGAGAGAGGAGGTTCACCGGTTTTTGGCGGGTCGGCGGGACAGGTCCTACAATAAAAACCGCGCCAGACGAAAAACTGCAAAGGAGCATCCCCAGGCTAGGAGGGTTTGAGCGATTCCTTCCAGCAATGCAGCGCGGAAGCCAATTTCATTTTTAATGGAAGTCATGGCGGCGATACAGGGGAGGTACAGCTGGATAAAGACCAAAAAGGACAGGGCGGAGGCCGGGGATAAAGCCGCTGTCAGCCCGGCCTCCCCGCCGAAGGCCAGCCAGAGGGTGGAGAGGATGTTCTCCTTTGCGATAAAGCCGGTGAGGAGGGAAACGACAGTCTCCCACCGACCGAAGCCCAGGGGCTCCAAAAGAGGAGCCAGCATTCTTCCCAGCTGCGCCAGCATCCCAACGGAAGGGTCAGGGGTATAGCGGAAGCTGGCAGTAAAGTGCTGCAGGAACCAGATGAGAAGAGTCATGCTCAGGATGACCGTCAGGGTTTTTGTCAGAAATCCGCGGCATTTTTCCCAGACATTTTTGCAGATGCCGTGGAAAGACGGAAGCCGGTAGGCGGGCAGTTCCATCAGGAAGGGCGCTCCGGCCTTGCGAAAGAGGGTATGACGGAG
>CAJMLQ010000143.1 GCA_905214265.1 uncultured bacterium | reverse complement strand
GGATGAAGCTTGCTATCGCCGCTCCCACCGGCCGGGCTGCCATGCGGATCTCCGAGGTGACCGGACACGAGGCCAAGACCATCCACCGGCTGCTGGAAGTGGATTTTTCCGACGAAAGCCGTTCCCGGTTCCTGCACAATGAGCACAACCCCCTGGATGTGGATGCCGTAGTCATCGACGAGATGTCCATGGTGGACGTGGAGCTTTTCGAATCGCTGCTCCGAGGCATCCGGCCGGGCTGCAAGCTGGTGCTGGTAGGGGACTCGGATCAGCTTCCCTCCGTGGGCGCAGGCAACGTCCTCCGGGACCTCATTGCCAGCGGGAAGGTCCCCACGGTGGAGCTCCGGCAGATCTTCCGTCAGGCGGCAGAGAGCCTCATCGTCACCAACGCCCACCGCATCGTCCGGGGAGAGATGCCGGACCTGACGGTAAAGGACCGGGACTTTTTCTTTCTGTCCCGGTTGGGGGAGGAAATGGCGGCACGGACCATCGTGGACCTGGTGACAGAGCGCCTGCCCAAGAGTTACGGCTTTTCCCCGCTGGCGGATATCCAGGTCCTCGCTCCTCAGCGGAAGGGGACGGTGGGGGTCTATGCGCTCAACGCCCGCCTGCAGGAGCGGTTAAATCCCGCCGCGCCGGACAAGCGGGAGCACAGGGGCATCCTTTGCACCTTCCGGGAGGGAGACAAGGTCCTTCAAAACCGCAACAACTACGACGTGGAGTGGGACAAGAACGGCGAAAAGGGCATGGGCATCTACAACGGCGACATCGGGATGATTCGCTCCATCGACAGCGCCTCCGCTTCCATCGTCATCGATTTTGACGGCCGGGTCTGCTCCTACCCTTTTGAAATGGCCATGGATCTGGAGTTGGCTTACGCGATCACCGTCCACAAGAGCCAGGGCAGCGAATACGACGCGGTCGTCCTTCCGATCCTTGGAGGATATGACAAGCTCTATTTCCGCAACCTTCTCTATACCGCCGTGACCCGGGCGAAAAAGCTGCTGGTCCTGATAGGGTCTGCCAAACGGGTGGAGTACATGGTCGGGAACCATGTGCGCAATCTGCGCTATACCGGTCTCCGCTATTTTCTGGCCGGAGGACTGGAGGAAAGTCCGGATAGTGGTCCCACGCCAATTTAGGGACAATTCCTCCCACATGAACCGCCTTTTCACCGCATAAGCTTAGAACAGAATCTATACGGCGAAAGGAATGTGGCCTCATGTTTATCAAGTCGTTCCGGCTTCACAACCTGCTTTATGGGCTGGCTGCGCTGCTGCTGGTTGCCGCCATCACCGGCAATCTGGTCGTTATGGGCGCGCGCGCATTGGGCACCTCTCGGGAAACCGAGGCTCCTGCACCCCCCGGGGAAGGTGTAGCAGAGACGCTGGAGGGGGGGCTCCCCTCCGGCAAAGCGGACGGGAAGGTGGTCTATCTGAGCTTTGATGACGGTCCTTCTGTCATGACTGCCGAAATTTTGGACGTGCTGAAAGAAAAAAATGTCCCGGCGACTTTTTTTGTCATTGGAGCCACCACAGACCGGGGGAAAATGCTCTACCAGCGGATCCTGGACGAAGGCCATGCTTTGGGTATCCATTCCTACTCCCACCGGTATGGTGAAATCTATGCCAGCGCAGACGCTTATCTCAAGGATTTCACCCGTCTGTCTGACCATTTGGATTCCATCGTGGGGATCCGTCCGATGATTTTTCGCTTTCCCGGCGGCAGCAACAACAAACACGCCTCCAAAGAAGTCCTGAAGGAGATCAAAGCCCGGATGAAAAAGGCCGGAAATGTCTGGTTCGATTGGAACGCCATCGCCAAGGACGACAAATCCAAGGCCACTCCGGCCCAGGAAATGTTCGACAACATTGTGAAAAGCGCCGGAGAGAAGGAAAAGATTCTGATCCTGATGCATGACGACGCACTGCGGACCACCGCTCCGGAATGCATCCGCATGCTGGTGGACTATTATACCGGGCTGGGCTACCGCTTCGACAAGCTGACACCGGAAACCGACCCCATTTGTTTCGGCGACTGAATTAGTCCCGCTTTTACCGGATTGACAAATTCGCCGAAACAGGGTATGATGATGGAAGAATAGCAGATCGATGCACCCGCGGCGGAGGAGCGAAAATGGAAAGTCGGAACAATTATACGACGGTCAATTCCAAAACCTGGGATGTGTGGTCCGAGCATGGCTGTGAGTGGTCCATTCCCGTCACCCATGAGGATTTTGAACGGGCGAAGGCCGGAAGCTGGGGCGTTCTCCTGACTCCCTGCAAGACGGTGCCAAAGACTGGTTCCTACCTTTTGCAGGGACGAAAATTCTGGGCCTTGCCAGCGGCGGCGGACAGCAGATGCCTATCTTTGCCGCACTGGGCGCGGACGTGACGGTGTTGGATAACTCTGACCGCCAGCTCTCCGCCGAGCGGATGGTGGTTAACCGAGAAAATTACGGCATCCGGATAGTGAAGGGCGATATGACCAAGCCCCTGCCGTTTTCCGACGGAGCCTTCGACCTGATCTTCCACCCGGTCTCCAACTGCTATGTGCAGGAGATCCTGCCCATCTGGAGGGAATGCTTCCGGGTGCTGCGGCCGGGCGGCCTGCTGTTGGCCGGATTTAGCAATCCACTGGTCTTCCTGTTTGAGGACAGCGACCCTCTGCGGGTCGTCAACCGTCTTCCCTTCGATCCCATCCGCAACGCCTCGAATGAGGAATATCGCCGGATGGCGGATAACTGGGAGGGAATCCAGTTCAGCCATTCTCTGGAGGAACAGATCGGCGGACAGCTTTTGGTAGGGTTCCGGCTGACCCATCTCTTTGAGGATTACGACCGTCCGGGGGACTGCGCACTGCGGGATTATACGCCGACTTACCTGGCGATCCGTGCGGTCAAGCCGGAAAATTTTTGAGGAATTTCAGGCCAGTGCGGCCTTTGAAATGAAAAAACGGACAAAAAACTGGAGGTTTTGCAACTTGGACGACGGACGATCATGGTATTTGCTGCTTTCATTGGTATTTTTGGTATTCTGCTGTTATTTTTCCGCCAGCGCCGCGGCGATGATCGGCGTTAATGACGCCAGTCTGAAGGAGCGTGCGGAAAACGGGGACGTCCGGGCCCAGCGGCTGACCCGCTGCCTGGCGATTTCGGACATTGCAGACAAAATTCGGACGACGGCAATGGTGTGCGCCATGCTGGCAGAGATTCCGGCGCTGGTGCTGGCAGCGGAGCCGTTTTACCAGCTGCTTGTTCGGCTTTCCGGAATGGAGCTGGAGGCAGGGTCAATCTTCCATCCGCTGCTGCTGGGGAGCGTGGCCGTCTGTGCGGTGCTGTTGACCTTTGCCGTTATCAGTATCGGCATCAAGATTCCGCAGTTTCTAGGCACCCAGTATTGTGAGCGGTTCGGCTACGCCACCGCCAAGCTTTTTCCCGGCGTGCTGTGGATTTTTCTCCCGCTGACCGGCCCCATCCGAGCCTTTTCCATTGGGACGGCGAAGCTGTTTGGAGCAGATCCGCGCAAAACGGCAGAGACCGTTACAGAGGAAGAGATCCGGATGCTGGTGGACACCGGCAGCGAAATGGGCTTTATTGAAGAAAGCCAAAAGGAAATGATCAACAACATCTTCGAGTTTGACGACACGACGGTGGGCGACGTGATGACCCATCGCACCGAGATCGTGGCCGTCGAAAAGGACGCCAAGGTCAGCGAGGTCGTCTATCTCGCCACCAGTGAGGGATTTTCGCGTCTGCCGGTTTACGAAAAGGATCTGGACAACATCCTGGGCTTCATCCATGTAAAGGACCTGCTCTGCCTGGTCGGCTGCCAGTCCTCCGGCGACCTGAGTATCGCGGACTTTATTCGCCCGGTCATTTACGTGCCGGAGCATACCAAGTGCCGCAACGTCTTCGCGGAGTTCAAAAAGAGTCAGACAGCCATGGCCGTGGTTGTGGACGAGTACGGCGGGACGGAGGGGATCCTCACCATGGAGGACATCCTGGAGGCCATCGTCGGCGAGATCGAGGATGAGTATGACGAAGAGGAAAAGACCATACAGAAGCTGGACGACAACACCTATGTGGTGGAAGGAACTGTCGAGCTAGAAGACCTGGGAGACCTGCTGAAGATTCCTTTCGAGGAGGACGAGGACTACGATACCCTGGGCGGCTTTATGACCCACATGTTGGGCCGCATCCCCAAAGAGGACGAGAACCCCAGCATCGAATATGAGGGCTACCGCTTCACCGTCATGCTGGTGGAGGAGCGCCGGGTAGCCAAGGTGAAGGTCCAACGCCTGGACCCGCCGGAGAAAAGCGGAGAGGCGGAGGCTGCGGACGAATAAAAAAGCGCTGCGGGAATTTCAAGGGAGACCGCTCCCTGCAATTCCCGCAGCCGTTTGTTTATGGAGTAGGTTCTCTTTTCAACAGCATGACCTGGAAGAAATAGGTTTCCGAAGCTTCCGGCTAGGCGATTGTGATGTCGAAACGGATCCACCAAAGACCCGGCTGAGGAAATCCCGCGCCTCTCCAGCCTTGCAGACGCCTTCCTTCAGAGCAGCGGTATAGCGGTAGTTCCTTCTGTCCCGCTCGGTGCGGACCGCCCCTTGGCCGCCAGCCTCCCCTGCAGCGTCTTGATGGTAGAGTAGGTCCGGCCGGTCCCCTGCAGGGCCTTGGCAGCTTGCGCCAGAGTGGATCCCGGCTGTTTCCAGAGAACTTCCATGACCTTCCGTTCGTTTTCACTGATCACTGTTTTTTCCGGCATGGCCCTTTGCCTACTACGACTCTTCACCGTTTGGCTTGGAGGATGTCTTCCAGCGCCGGATGGTCTCGATGACACCGTCCCCAATGGCGCCAGCCTTTTCAAAATCCATAGCGGCGGTATACCATTTTTCGATGGCGTCATGAAGGAGCTTCGCCCGCTTCAGGGAGCGGACGGCGGCATCCAGAATCTCCCCGGCGGCGCGGCGGTTGAAGTGGAGGCGCTGCTTGCGCTTGCCCAGCTGCTCCATATCGGTGAACCGGGTGAAGCTGACGACCCGGTAAGGTTCGGGCAGACCTTCCGGCGGAACGCTGCGTCCAGCTGTGACAAAGCCCAGCCCCAGTTCGGGAATGAGGATGTGATCGATCTTGCTGTAGGGATTCAGTGGGCAGAAGCAGGTATACAGCGTGACGTCATACTCCAGCAGGAGCGATCGGATGGCAGTGAGGAGAAGATTGGACGCCGCGCCGTAAGGGTCCTTGATCAGGTAGATCCGCGGACAGAGAGTCCGGATGGTCTCAGTGAAACAGAGATTTCCCTTGGGCGTAATGGCGCTGAGAAGGCGCTTTTTCTCCACGGCGGTCCCGGTTTTTTTGCGGTGGCACTCCCGGCTGACGATCCCCGCGGCTGTTTTGGCGATCTTCTGGGTATTCACACAGTTCAGGGCCAGAACATAGTTATCATACAGCAGGGAATGGGCAGCGCTCAAAAAGCGGACACACTGCTGGTGGCAGGCGGAATTCTGCTTGCAGAGAGCGATGATTTCCGCGCGATGGGCCTGAAGATAATCCTCGTCCCAGCAGGAGCAGAGATTGACGACGCTCTCGTAGGCTCCGGGATACTGAGGTTCGATCACGTGGGGCGGGGTTGCATCTTCTATAGTGACTTTTGCGTTCGGAAGAATCACGGCGTCCAGGGAATCCGGGTCCGAGGAGCAGTGAATCGCTTCCGGGTATTCCTCTTCCGGCGAAAATTCCCCGCTGACGCGGCGCATCAGCGAGGACTTGCCAGTCCCGGGGCCGCCTTTGATTACAAAACTGCGGTAGGTATCGCTTTTGGATGTGATCTCATCATAAAAGGAAACAAAGCCGATCGGCGAATTAGCTCCGAGAAAAAAATGAAGCTGATGGTCAAGACTCATGGTTTCTGATCCCTCCAACCTGTATTTCGCGGGTTTTCCAGCACGGATTCCGGTTCTTACCCTCATCTTATTCCCTTTCCGAACAATTTGACACTGAAACCGAGAGTCTATAGTAAAAGTGTCTAGATTTTTTGGAAAATTTCGGAACTTTGCCGGATAACTTTTTCTCCCATTGGAGGAAAAATGCGGTATAATAACCTCAAAGACTTTTCCTGCGGAAAAGCAGGCCCCGCCCTGACGGCTGTTGGATTCTGACGGCCCTTCCTATCATTATCCAGTTCTGCTGGCACAAAACAGGGGATCCGGCGGTCATAGTAGAATGACTGTAAACCGGTTTTCGAGGGAAAGATGACAACGCGGATACATCTATGAGTCAGACCTAAAACAGGAGGAACACATCCATGCAGATTCGCAAATGTTACCTTGGCGGAAAACAGAAAGCGCTGACGCTCAGCTACGATGACGGGATCATTCAGGACATTCAACTCGCCGGGATTATGCGAAAATATGGGCTCAAAGGTACTTTTAATCTCAATTCCGGTCTTGGCAGCGAGGATAGATGGACTTATAAGGCTGCGACCGTCCGCCGGATCCCTCCGCAAAGAATGCCGGAGGTCTATGATGGCCAAGAGATCGCTGTCCACTCCAAAACGCATCCGCATCTGGAAGCGCTTTCGAAGCGAGAGCTTTACGCGCAGCTATATGAGGATCGGAAGACGTTGGAGCAGCGC
This sequence comes from uncultured bacterium, assembly GCA_905214265.1. GTDB lineage: Bacteria > Bacillota > Clostridia > Oscillospirales > Ruminococcaceae > Merdivicinus. The sequence continues at coordinate 607 of CAJMLQ010000143.1, read as the reverse complement.
TTCGGATGCCGGATCACCGGTATGGCACTGCCTTTTGGCAGTTGGAACAACGAGGTCTATCAGGCGGTAAAGACACTGGGCTTTCGCTATAATCGGACGACGGTTTCCACCCATGACTTCCAGGTGCCGGAGGATTTTCTCCTTTGGCCCGCCACCTGCCACCACGCGGATCCGGAACTCTTTTCCCTGACGGAGGCGTTTCTGGAGACAACGGACGAGTTGGCCTTGTTTTATCTTTGGGGGCACTCCTATGAATTTGAGGGCTGCCAGTCCTGGGACGTCATCGAGGCCTTTGCCAGCCGCCTGTCAGGGCAGGAAGATGTCTGGTATGCGACGAACGGGGAGATTTGCGCATACCTGGAGGATATGAAGAAGCTTGTGGTTGGAGAGGATTTCCTTTTGAACCCCACAGGGCGGGTCCTCTGGGTGGAACTGGATGGAGAATCCCGGGCGCTGCTGCCGGGTGAGTGGGTAAACCCGTAATAAAGCAGGCCGCAGGGATTCGGACGGATTTCTGCGGCCGGTGTTTTGCGTTATCCCTGTGCAGGGGATAACGCAAAAAAACCGCGTCCGCGGCCGAAGCATTGCTGTAGGCTTCGGTCCGCGG
>CAJMLQ010000142.1 GCA_905214265.1 uncultured bacterium | reverse complement strand
ACCAGCGCCTTCTCCACCAGATTATTGACGATCTGGCCACTTTCCACTCCCCGAATCTGCTCTACAAAACTCTTAGTCACCGGCTGATTGTAAGCAATGATTGCCAGCACCTCCATGGCGGCGCCGGACAGCGGAACGTTTTTCCGGGACGCCAGCACGGCGGCGATCCGGTCTTCATAGCAGCGTTTGCTGCAAAGCTGAACCGTCTCACCCAGGAAAAGTAGTTCGATTCCCCGATCGTCCTTTTGAAGCCGCTCGGCATAGGCCAACAGCTGCTCCCGGACGGCGGCAGCCTCTAGCGACAGCCCCGCTGCAAGTCTGGTGATCTCGACCGGCTCGCCGCAGGCAAATAAAACAGCCTCCAGCAGGCTGAAGGGATTCTTTGTCATGTTGTCGCCCTTCCTTAAACAGAGGATTCCAGCGGCTCCCCGCTGTCCGGTTCAGGCTTGTCCCGCCGGAAATAGACGGTGGTGTTGTCGTCGCTTACCACGATCCGCTTGGATTTCATCAGCTCCAGCATCGCCAGAAAGGTCGCAACTAGCTCGCTGCGGTCCGGCGCCCGGAAAAATTCCTCATACGCTACCTGTCCAGTGCGGTAGAGCTTCTTGAGGATGTAGACGATTTTGGAAGTAACAGAGACCACTCGCCTGCTGACGATCCCGGAAAAGGCTGCCGCCGGGGGCGGAAGCCTCCGCGCCGCCTTGCCGGCCACCACCCGATAGCCCACCAAAAGCTCCTCCGGACGATGGCTCCCATGGTAAACCGTGTCGCAGCGCACCTTGGCCTGAGGCCGGACGAACACCCGGTTTCCCAGATACATGTCCGCCATTTCCGCGGCGATCTGCTTGCAGAGGCTGTATTCCAAAAGCTGCCCCTGAAGCTCTCTCCGGAGCTGCTCCCCTTCCTCCTCCTGCTTGGGAAGAAGAGAGACCGTCTTGATATAAACCAGCCGCGCCGCCATTTCTAAAAATTCAGACGCGACCTCCAGATCCGCCGCCTGCATCTGTTCGATGTAGTCCAGATACTGCTCCAAAAGCGCGGAGATCTCGATGTCGTTGATGTTCAGCTTGTGCTTGGAGATCAGGTAAAGGAGCAGCTCCAGCGGCCCCTCAAACTCTCCGAAATGGAATTCCAGCTGCACCGCCATAACGCCGCCTATTACAGAACCGCCCGGGCGATCACATCAACGAACCCGGTCAGAAAATTCAGTAGCTGGAACACATGCCCCTGCACGAAACTCAGCGGCCCGTCCAGTAGCCCGATAAAAATCGCCGCAAACAGCGCCAGCATGATAATCCGCTCATAGCGCATGATTTGGAAGTACGTCCGCTCTGGCAGCACCAGGTTGAGGATGCGGGAGCCGTCCAAAGGCGGGATCGGGATTAGATTGAATACGCCCAAGCCCACATTCAGTGATACCATCAGCAAAAACGCGCTGGCCAAAGAGGACAGCATCTCCCCCAGCAGCCCCGCGGATACAAATCCGGTGTAATACAGCATCTTATAGACGATGGTGCAGACAAAAGCCAGCAGCAGGTTGGAGAGCGGCCCGGCCAGAGCCGTAATCGCCATTCCCGCTTTGCGGTTCTTGAAATAGTTAGGATTGACCGGCACTGGTTTTGCCCAGCCGAAACCGGCCACCAGCATCAGCACCGCCCCCATAGGATCCAGATGCTTCAGCGGATTGAGGGTCAGACGCCCCTGATATTTTGCGGTAGGATCGCCCAGCTTATTGGCTGTCCAGGCGTGGGCGAACTCATGGAAGGGCAGCGCCGTCAGCAGGACGATTAGCCGGACAACGGTCCGATACAAAAGAGAAGCGATACTCGTCGGCATATCTAGGATACCTCGTAACTGTCAAAATATTCCGCTGACCCGGCAGCGGCAGTTTACACAATAGTTTTATTATATCGTTTCCCCGAAAAAATTACAAGGGATATAGTACGAAATTCAAGGTTTTTTCACGACTTCCCAAAAATCTTTGAAAAAAAGCTTGCTTTTCAGGCTCGAATCTGCTAGAATAATAACGTTATGTGAACCTAAAGGAGGTGCAGTATTATGGCAAAATGTGATTTCTGCGGAAAAGGCGTAACGTTTGGGATTAAGGTTTCTCACTCTCACAGACGTTCCAACAGAACCTGGAAACCCAATGTAGTGCGTGTGAAGGCAATCGTAGACGGCAAGCCCTGCCGCGTTTATGCCTGCACCCGGTGCCTGCGTTCCAATAAAGTGACTCGGGCAATCTAACCCTCCGTACGGAATGATAAAAGGCGCTTTCCTTCGGGAAAGCGCCTTTTTCCATGTCCAAATATCCAAAACGTCTCCGCCTCCGGAAACAGAGGCGAAGACGCTGCTTTTATGCCTGAGGAGGATTGGGGCCCTGCTGACCAGGATTATAGTAATTGCCGTAATTGCTGGCATTGTAGGCCGCAATCAAGGAGTTGAGGTTCTTGACAAACAGGTAGATGCCGATCCAGGACCCGACGCCGCAGATCAGCGCGCCCAGTAGGATCCACAAAAGGTAGCTGGTTCCGTTTTCCGAGCAGGGGATATTGTTCCGATCTGCCAGAGCCTTGATGCGGTTGCCTTGATCGTAATACCAGTAATAGGAGTAGAAGCCGCAGGTCACGATCGTCAGCAGTACGGCGGTAGAAGGCTCCGTGTTCCGCCCATCGTCGCCAACCAGAGTGTTGATATCCCGGGTTGTCGTGTAAATAAAGTAAAAGGAATAGATACCGCAGGTGACCAAGTTGAGCAAAAGCAGGGTGACAAAATTTCTTTGTTGGATCATGACGAGCCAATACCTCCATTCAAGTTCTGTCGGAATTCATAGAAACAGCGAAACCATCCAGTGCAGCAGATTATTGGGCTGATATTCCATCGGCGGCGAATCCGGAAAATACAGGATCATCCGCACCGCGTAAACTCCCAGCACCAGCGCCAACAGCAGAATGCTGAGCACCGTGTTCCACTTCGGATTCCGGAAAAAGCCCTTTGGAAAAAGGAACTGCAGCAGCAGAAGCGGCAACGGCAGAAACCAAAGCGGATGGTAGTAAAAAGCAGCCCGGAAGTCCAGCCGTAGAACTGCAAGATGTGCCCGTGTCATCCCGCATCCCGGACATGGAATGCCGGTAATATGCCGAAACAGACATCCGATATCCAAAATCAGGACCAGACCGGCCGCCGCCAGGAGAAAGCCAAGGATCCGGCGCAACGTCAACCGTTCCACTTTATGAAACACAAAGTTCTCCTTTCCGAGAATTCCACAATATTCTGTATAAATTTTATCATCTTCCAGAGCACTTGTCAACGGAATCCTTGCAAATTCGGCGGAATGATGAAATACAGGAGGTGCGTTCCCTTTTGTATTTCAAAATCCCGCCTGTAAAACCCACTCCTTACCGCTTCTCCGCGAAAAAAGGAACCTGTGATCTCTTGACAGAGATTGTGAAATCGGATATAATAAACAGGCTGAGAAGACTGTGTGGCAGCGTGGAATCATCCATGAGGAAAGTCCGAGCATCACAGGACAGGATAACTGCTAACGGCAGCCGAAGGCGACTTCAGGGAAAGTGCAACAGAGAGATACCGCCGGATTCTCATCCGGTAAGGGTGGAAAGGCGAGGTAAGAGCTCACCGGGGCGGGGGAAACCCCGCTGCCATGTAAACCCTATCCGATGCAACACCAACTGGGAGGCAATCACTGGTCCGGTGCTCCCGAAAGGTGGCTTGAGCGGCATGGCGACATGCCGTCGAGATAGATTGTCACACACGACAGAACTCGGCTTATAGGTCCTCTCAGCAAATGAAAAGCAGCACTCCCAGCTGTCAAAAAGATAGCTGGGAGTTGTTTCGTTATTCCGGAGATTTCCCCGCCCGGCGACGTGTCCCGACAAAAAAACCGTCTCCAGCGTGATATGATAAGGAAGGCGGCTCCTGCCTCCGATTTCTTTTTGCGGCTGACCTGCACCCGGTCGGCCGCCTTTTTTTGCCCATTTGAGAACCTTCTTGTACTTTCCGGCGTAGTATGGTATACTACTGTTGTTCGCGTTTTCAAACTGCGCGGGAAAGGAGGGCCGGGGAAATCACATAAGGAGGTGAGACTGTTCCCTTTTCAGAGATCCATCAAGCGCCAGAGCCGCTGAGGCGGCTGACGAGGCGGGAGGTTATCGAAGTTTTCGGCGGATGCCTCCCCGTTTTGCTTCCAAGCGCAGCCGTTCCCCAAAACCTCCGGGCAACCGGACCGACAAAAGGACGGCGGGAAGCCAACACATGACATGCTGTCAGGACGCACGGATGTCTTTCTCCGCGCGGGATGGCAGCCGTGCGATTTTTTCGCTTATGCAGCTATTTTTATAAATAAAAATCATCCAAACCGCGCGGAGAAAGACAGGTTTTTATGTGTGGAATTGTTGGATATACCGGCTCGAAAAATGCACAGGAGCTTCTTCTGGACGCGCTGTCCCGGCTGGAATACCGGGGATATGACTCCGCAGGCATCGCAGTCTTCGGCAACGACGGCGTGCGGCTCCTCAAAACGGCAGGACGGCTGGAAAACCTCCGTCAGGCCGCAGCCCAGGCATCCCCTCCTCTGGAGGGCTGCTGCGGCATCGGCCATACCCGCTGGGCGACCCACGGCCGCCCTTCCGCCGCCAATGCCCATCCCCATCAAGCGGGCCGGGTTACCCTCGTCCACAATGGTATTCTCGAAAACGACGGAGAGCTGCGCAGGGTCCTTTCCGAAAAGGGCTGCATATTCCAGTCTGAAACGGACACGGAAGTCGCAGCCTGGCTCCTCGACTCTCTCTATCACGGCGACCCCATTGCGGCGATTCAGGAATTCCGGCGCCGCCTGCGGGGCAGCTATGCGTTTGGCATTCTTTTTTCCGACCGTCCCGGTGAGCTGTATGCTCTGCGCCAGGGCAGTCCACTTATTACGGCAAAAGACGAAACCGGCTTTTTCCTGGCTTCGGATATCCCCGCCGTCCTCCCTCTCACCCGTACATATGCTCTACTGGAGGAGGGCTGCATTCTCCGCCTGACCCCAGACAGCGCCCGGATCCTGCACGCGGACGGGAGCGAAGCCCCGCCTTCCTGGCAGCTGGCCGCCTGGTCCATGGAACAGGCGCAGAAGGACGGATATGCCCACTTCATGCGCAAGGAGATCGGCGAGCAGCCAAAGGTCCTCCGGGACACAGTGCTGCCCCGGATCCGGGACGGCGTCCCGGATTTCTTCACCTACGACAGCATCCCGGATTCCTTCTGGAGCCGCTTCGACCGGATCTTTATCGCGGCCTGCGGGACAGCCATGCACGCCGGGTGCGTTGGAAAGTCCCTCATCGAGGGCTATGCCCGCATCCCGGTGAGCTGCGAGATCGCGTCGGAGTTTCGGTACCAGAATCCTATCCTATCCCCCCGTACGCTGGTGCTGCTCATCTCCCAGTCCGGCGAAACCGCAGACACCCTGGCGGCCCTCCGGCTGGCCAAAGAATGCGGCGCGCCGACCCTGGCCGTGGTCAATGCTGCCGGCTCCTCCATTGAACGGGAGGCTGATCAGGTTATCCATACCTACGCCGGTCCGGAGATCGCCGTAGCCAGCACCAAGGCTTACTCCGTGCAGCTGGCGGTTCTCTATCTGCTGGCTTCAAAGCTCGCTCTGGTCCGCGGAACTATGGAGCAGGATGCCGCACGCCGATTTCTGGAGGGCCTTTCCGCCGCCCTCGGTGCCGTCCCGGAGGCCATCGCCCTAGAACCCGAGGTCCGAGAGCTGGTGCAGGGCTATCGGGACCTGAACGACCTTTTCTTCCTGGGACGGGGGCTTGATTACACCCAGGCCTTGGAGGGCTCTCTCAAGCTCAAGGAAATCAGCTACATCCATTGCGAGGCCTACGCCGCCGGGGAGCTGAAGCACGGTACTATCTCCCTCATCACGCCCGGCACGCCGGTCATCGCCCTGGCGACCCAAGACACACTGTTCCCCAAGATGCTCAGCAACATCCGGGAGGTCCAGAGCCGCGGTGCAGAGGTCCTTCTTCTCTGCAAAAGAGGCGCACAGGCCGAGCCTTCCCTTTTCCCAAAACGGCTGGAGCTCCCGGCATTAGAGGATCCCTTCCTGCCGCTGGTCACCGCCCCGGTCCTTCAGCTCATCGCGTACCATACCGCCCTTCTGCGAGGCTGCGACGTCGACAAGCCGCGCAATCTTGCCAAGAGCGTCACTGTGGAATAAAAAAATTGGAGGAAGTATCATGAAAATTGAAAACGGCAGCAAACTGGTCTTCATCGGCGATTCCGTCACCGATTTTGAACGGGCGCGTCCCTGCGGCGAAGGCCTTTTCGGCGGCATCGGCAAAAGCTATGTCGGCCTGGTGGATGCCCTCCTGAAAACCACCTGCCCGGACTCCCGCATCCGTGTGATCAACATGGGCGTCAGCGGTAACACCACCCGAGACCTGAAGGATCGCTGGCAGAACGACGTGATGGATCTGCATCCAGATTGGCTGGGCATTCTTATCGGCATCAACGACGTCTGGCGGCAGTTTGACACGCCTCTCATGATCGAAGATCATGTCGGCCTAGAAGAGTACGAGCAAAACCTCACTGGCCTGATCGAGCAGACGCTTCCCACCCTGAAGGGGCTGATCCTTATGACCCCCTATTTCATGGAACCCAACCGCCAAGATCCTATGCGCGCCCGGATGGACCAGTACGGCGCGGTCGTCAAGCGCCTGGCAGAAAAATACGGTGCGGTCTTCGTCGACCTTCAAAGCGCCTTCGACAATTACTTCCAATACTATCACTCGGCATCCGTCAATTGGGACCGCATCCACCCCGAAATCGTAGGCCATATGCTTATTGCGCGGGAAATCCTGAAACAATTGGATTATCAATGGTAAAGAAAAGGGGCAATCGTTTAAGATTGTCCCTTCTTTAGTGTGCCGATATACCATTAACTAACCTCAAAGTTTATCTTACAGCCGCTTTATTCCACCATATCGTTATTGAACCCCCGCCAAATGCCTGATATACTGATAACAGAAACCGGTTTCAATAAACAAGGAGGTGTCGACGTGGTCGATTCCATTCGAATTGGACAATATATCGCATCCTTAAGAAAAGCCAAGGGATTAACGCAAAATGATCTTGGAGAACGATTGGGAGTTTCTTATCAAGCCGTCTCAAAATGGGAACGCGGAGTTTCCCAAAGTTAAAGATACCACATCAATCCCACGCGGACTTTTGCTCAA
>CAJMLQ010000141.1 GCA_905214265.1 uncultured bacterium | reverse complement strand
CCGCCCCAGCTCTTGAGGTAGTACCATACGCCGTTAATCTGCTGCCAGCCAGTCGCCATACCGCCCCAGCTCCTGAGGTAGTACCATACGCCGTTGATCTGCTGCCAGCCGGTGAGCATAACGCCGTCGTCATCCAGATAATACCAGATTCCGCCGACCTTCTGCCAGCCAGTCAGAGCGGTTCCGTCCGCCGCATGGTATTCCCAATGGCCGTCGGACAGCTGAACCCATCCGGCTTCAGGCTCCGTGACAGAAGGCTTGGAGGGTCTCGCGGGGATCACGGGGAGAGGAGCCTTTTTCAGGCCGGAAACTGCCGCTTCCAGCTGAGCTTTGGCGGCGTCCACCGCATCCTGACCGGCAGCTTCGTCGTTCAGGATTTCCTGGACCTTTGCCAGAGCATCTTGAAACGCGTTCCAGCTCTCATCGGTGTAGCCGGTGTTTTCCTTATCCTTGTACTGATCGCAGAGAGCCTTCAGCGCGGTCTTATCCGCAGCTTCCCCGGTCTCGTCAACCATCTTGATCAGACGGAAGGAGGAAGTGCTCCAGACATTGGAACCGCACCAACCGTAATACGGACCAGGACCGCCGTAAATATTGGCGACAAAAGTTCCGCCGAGGGTTGCAGTCTTTGAAGTAACGCCCAAGGTTTCAAAGGGGATCACCAAAACGTTCATCCAGTAACGGTCTGCCGGTTCACCGTCTGCAAGGATCGCAGAGTGGCTTTCCCAGGCATACGGGCCCTTGGCATAGGCGGGACCAACATTGTACTGAATCTGCTGATCAATAGCATCCGTGTAAAAAGCGGAGTATTCCGTCATATTGGTCATGTTGCCGCAGAGGTAGGTCTCCATGAACTCCGGTCCGCCGTTCCACCAGCTGCCATCTGCTGTAAGCGGAGGAATATTGCCGTAAGGGTCTTCCTCCGTACCAATCTTTTCGTTGGGGATCTTGTAGGCGACATAGACATTATCGTCGTCCCACATCAGCCGGACTTCCACTGCGCGCGGCGAGTCAATCAAATCCGGATTTTTGAATACGGTCAGCGGTTTGACCTTTGACCAAGGGCCGGAAGTGACGGTCATGTTCTCCTCTGCTACCAACGCCTCTTTGCCCAAGTCGGTGCGGTAAGCAAAGCCGTCCTCGGGAACGAAGTTGGCGAATTTGGCCAGCTGCTCCTCAAAGATCTTCTGGATCAGCCCGATCCGCTTCTTGCCCAGTTCGTCCGAAGCGTCGTAGGCGTCGGCCAAAGCCTTGGAGGCCGCGTCGGCGATGCCTGCGTCGATGATGAACTTCTTGATGTAGGTGTCGCCGCCGCTGGTGTACCAGACGTAGTCGTCAAACATATCCCAGCCGCTCTGAATCAGACGATAGTATTCCTGCATAGCCGCCGAGCCTTCGCCGTAGGCCTTGTCGCAGAATTCCACGGTCAGGGCGTCCAAATCCGCGTAAGGATCCCACATCAGCCGGTCCATGAGCCAGTAATAGAGATGGTTCATACTCCAGGCATCGTAATTGACATAACCAGGGGCACTATCCACGCCACCTTCTGGAGTCAGCCCTAGCAGGCCGAGTTCCGCATAGAACTGATAGTCCTTCTGTACCTTTTCGGCGATGGGCCGAGAATAAATGGCACAAGGGAGGCTGGCATAGTAATTGTAAACGACGATGTTTTTGGTCTTTTCCGCCCAGCCGGTCAGATTTTTCTTGACCTGCGCGTTAGAGGAGGCGGTTTCGATGGGAAGATGGTCATCGCTGTAGATCGGGGCAAACTGGATCACAATGTTGTCCTCAATCTCCACTGCAGGCGGATACTCGCAGTAAATATAAGCCAACGAGACAATTTTCAACTCCGGATCCAGTTCCTTCAGCTTCTTGGCCGCGCGGTTGAGGAAGTTGAAAAATACGGTGGATTTGTAATTGTCCATATCCGGCGTCACAGTAACGCCATTGTCCGCGGTGAATGGCTGAGAGGCCAAATCTACCAAATTGCCGTTTTCATCCGGAACCACCATACAGAAGTACTGGTTATCCTGAATACTGTGGGGAACATAGATAACCTTATTTTTCGTTGCAGAGTCGTAAAGCTCCTGGGCCAGAACGTCAGCAGCCTCCAGATTATAGAAGTTCAAGTTGGATCCGTACTGGGATTTCTTGGGGGTGCCGTCTGAATTGGTCATGAAATATTCGGGGTGGGTTTCGAAATACTTGTCGATGGAAAGAGTCGCGCCGCCCGCCAGCAGAATATGACCGTTGGTGGTATAGTTCTTGCCATCGATTTCGATATTGCCGATATCTCCGCCCATGGTGCCGACCCGAGCATTGAGTTTGTTGCGTCCTTCGAACCAACGGGTGGCGGTGTCATAGTGATGAATACCGGTAGCTCCTTGGCCGCAGGCATTCCAGCCACGAAGCTGGAAAGGAGACTTTTCGCGGTAATCCGCTTTTACGATGCTGATTGTGGGCATTTCCTCATACAGGGTTCCCAGTTCCTCGACGCCCCGGGTCCAAAGGATACCGGCGTTTTCCTCCAGGAAATCATATACGCCGTTGAGAACGCCGCGGGCTTCCTGGGCGAGGATGTAGATCTTGTTTTCCAGAGTGCGAACGGCAAAGCCGTCAGTTTCTCCTATCCATTCCAGATCGTCCGCAAAAAGGGCGGTGATCTCCGGAACGGTATCCGGTGTGGCCAGAACGATCTCGAGACCGCTTCCAGAGAGCGTGGAGATTGCAGGCAGCTCCGCACCGCTGATCTTCTTCACAAAGTCCTGCAGCTCCTTCTGGGCCAGCTGCAGCAGAGAATTAGCGTTTTCGGACACATAGATCCCGGCATTCGCCGCGCCGTCGATGGTCAGCTTGGTGAGATCGGCGGGAGACGCTTTTCCGATCAACGCGATCGGCCGGAAGGAAGCGGTGCTCCAGACATTTGCGCCGCACCAGCCGTAATAGGTGGCTTTCCCTGCGTCAGCACCGTGGACGGAGTTGCTGACAAATGTCCCATACAGCCGCGCTGTATCAGCGGTCACGCCCATATCCGCAAAGGGGATCACCTGCAGGTTGACCCAGTAACGCTCGGACGCGACATCCGAAGTGTGAGCACCGTAATAGGCGTTCCACTTAGGTCCATCGCTGTCAAAAGTAATGCCGGGGAGATAGCAAAACGAATTGCACTTGGCATCGCTATAATATGCGCGGTAATCGAAAAGCTGATTGGCGTCTCCACAGAGATAGGTCTCCATAAAAGCGGGGCTGTTCTTGAACCAGCTTTCCGTCGGAAGAAGGGCGGTGATCTTTTCCGGCTGATTGGGATCGCTGTCGGTTCCGACGCGATCGTCATAGTTTACATATGCGACATAGAGATTTTCATCGTCCCACAACAGCCGGACTTCAACCGGCTGTGCCGGCACTTCCATCTTGTCGGTTCGGAACTGAGTAAGCGGTACGGCTTCAGCCCAGGGGCCCTGGCTAAGATCGTTTAAGCTCTCCGAAGAAGTGATAACGTCCAGACCAGCGTCAGAATAATAAGCCTTTCCGTCTTCTTCAGGGAATTGTTCGTAAAATGCGATCTCTGTTTCCATAGCGGTTTTCAGCGGCAGGATGCGCGTCCGCTGCAGATCAGTTTCCGCCGCCGCGTAAGCCGCGTTGATTGCCGCTAGGACTTCCTCTGCAATTCCGGCGTCGATAATGAACTTTTTGTAGTAGGTATCTCCGCCCGTAATATACCAGACAAAATCATCTGTGGAATCCCAGCCCTCTTCGATCAGGCGGTAGAATTCCTGCATGTCAGCGGAGGCAGGACCATAGGCCAAATCACAGTACTGCGTTTTCAGGGCCTCCAGATCCGCGTCCATATCCCAGAAAAGCTGCTGCATCATCCAGAAATACATGCCGTTGATATCCCAGTCATGTTTGGACTCCGTTTCGCGTGCAGTGTCGCCGACACTTTCTGGACCGATCCCCACAAAGCCCATCTCTTTCAGGTAATGGAGGTCTATCTGCACCTTTTCCGCCAGAGGGCGGGGATACTCGGGATAAAGCAGGCAATTCCAGTAGCTGTAAAGATAGAGATTCTTCGTCTTTTCACTCCAGCCCTCGATGTACTTCTTCACCCGGGTGTTGCCGGAGGAAGTCTCAATGGGAAGGTGGTCGTCGCCGTTCAGCGGCGCAAAGACGATGTTGACGTTTTCCGCGATATCCACCGCAGGCGGAACTTCGGCAAAGATATAAGCGAAGGTGTTGATCTGCACATCCGGATATTGTTCGCCGACGATCTTAGCCACACGGTTGAGGAAGTTGAAAAATACGGTGGATTTGTAGTTGTCATCCTCCGAATAAACGGTCACGCCATTGTCAGCGGTAAAGGGCTGACGGTTCAGCTCAACGCCGTCTTCAATGACGACAAAATAGTTGCTGTCCCCTAAAGCAAGGCCGACGGTAGACTCCTTGCTGACCTTCAAAAACTCACAAATCTCATAGGCCACTGCTTCGGCCGTTCCGGGGTTATAAAAGTTCAGTTGGGTAAAGCCGTTTGCGCCCGGTTTCGGAGTGCCATCCGGATTGCTCAGGTAATACTCAGGGTGTTCGTCAAAGTATTTGTCATTGGGCAGCCAGTTGGACATGACATGGCCCAGCAGCAACGGCTTAAGGCCCACTGCGTTTAATCTGTCATACTTGCCGTTTTCTACATCCCCTAAAGAGGTAGTAGCCGTGATGCTGTTCTGCTTATTCCGCGCCAGCATCTTGCTATATTCAGGTCCATCGTTTTCTCCATTAGGGCCACAACCGCGGACAGCAAAATCCGGAATCTCGCGATAGTTTATCTTCTGGATTCGGATCGTACTTTGGGGGTTGTAAAGAGTGCCCAGCTCTTCCGTGGCGCGCGTCCAGATGATCCCGGTGTTTTCTGTCAGGAAATCATACACGCCATTCTGCACGCCCCGTTCGCAGGTGCCGATGATGTAGAGCAGGTTCTCCTTCTGCCGGATGGCAAAGCCGTCCAGTTCGCCGATCTCTGCCAGATCTTCTGCAAACAGGGTTGAAATCTCCGGCACGGTTTCCGGGGTTGCCAGGACGATCGTCAGCCCACTGCCAGAAAGCTCCGAAACGACCGGCAATTCTGCGCCGCTGATCTTCTTTACAAATTCCTGCAGCTCCTGAGCGGCAAACTGCAGCAACGTTCCTCCGTTGGCAGATAGGTAGATGTTGGCGTTTGCCGTGCCGTCTACCGTCAGATATGTGAAGTCTGCCGGCATTCTCAAGCCGGAAACGGCCTCTTCCAACCGGGACTTAGCGGCGTCCACCGCAGCCTGATCTGCTGTTTCGTTGTTTAAAACCGCCAAAGCCGCTGCCAGCGCACTTTGGAACAGCGACCAGCTCTCGCTGGTATAGCCGCTATTTTCCTTATCCTTGTGCTGATCGTAAAGGCTTTGCAATTCGGTTTTCACGACTTGGCCTTCTGCGGATCCGGCCGTTACGGCAATGGTTGCCAGAGAAACCGGATTCGAGGCGTTGGACATCTTCACTAATACGGTAACGACGGCGCTGCCCTGGGATTCCGCAGTGATTACGCCGCTTTCGCTGACCGAAACGGCCGCATTGCTGCTTTGATAGCTGGCTGTGCCACCGGGAAGAGCTGGGATCGTATACGACGCCCCGACGTTCAGCTCCAATGTTTCGGGAATTGCCACTTCGGATTGTCCGTCACCCGCTGCGCAATAGAGAATGGAGCGCGCTGAACCCTTCGGATTTCGAACAACGTAAACATTCTCATATTCGCCGGCGTTTGCTGCTGTTTCCGTTGGAGTTAGGGTGAGAGCGGATTCCTGATTGTAAACCAGAACCGAATCCTTCAGTTGAACGCCCGCCGCTGCCGGAAGGATCAACGTCTGGCAACTGACGTTGTAAGTCATTTTCGCATCTAAATTGACATGGCTAATGGTCACGTTCTCCGGCGAACCCTGGATATTGGCAAAGTGATACATATTTCCATGGCCCCAGGTTGCGTCCAGATTGCGGATCGTTACGCCATCAATTGCAGCACCACTCATAATGTCGTTCGTAAACAAGGACGAATACGCATATGCATCCAGGGTGCAATCTTGAATAAGAATATTGCGCAAAGTGGAATTCTCTTGCAGTTTGCCTGCAAAGAGCGTCTGATACCAGCCGTCATAGCTCTTCTCACCATCCAAACTTTTAATGGTGCTGACGCTGTTAACGATGGTGGAGTCTTCAATTATTCCACCTACGCTCCTGGCAAAAAGCCCTACAGAAGCCACTTTACCGCCCATGTTTACCACGGTGGAATTACTGACCGTTACATTCTTAACTTTTGTATTGGCCGTTCCCACACCATAAACTACGGCTGCTCCGACGCGAGAAGCGATGTAAGCGCTATCAAAGGTGAGGTTTTGGATGGTTGAAGCGTCCGGCCGCGCAATAAAGGAAAGGTCGTAGATGAGCTGCTCCATTGTTTCCCGCGGGTTTGCAGGAAGGACGTCTCCGGCGTAGGAATGAAACTCCAGGCCGGAAATTGTGTGCTCGTCGCCGTCCAGCCAGATATTTGCAGAATGAGGGGTGTAGGCGCTGCCGGGCGTTCCATCGTGTCCAATGGGCAACCACCCCAGGCCGTCATTGTAGAAAGCGCCGCCTTCCGCAAAGTCTGCCTCCTCAAAGACGATATCATTGGCCAATTGGAAATAGCCGGTTACATGGCCGTTTTCGTCCAAGTGTGTGCGGATCTTGTCCAAATCTTCTTTCGTAGAAATCAAATGTGGTGTCTCTTCGCTGCATGCTGCACAAAGTGCCCATTCATCGCTGAAAGGGACCTCTCCACCTGCAAATGCAGTCAAGGTTCCTGTAGCCGGAATGGCCAGGCTCAGTGCCAGAAGGGATGCGAGCCCCCTTTTCAGTTGGATCTTTCGCTGTTTCTTCGTTATCACTGCTTGTCTGCCTCCTCTGTTTCCGTCTTGCTTTTCATCATGAATCGTATTTGGCAAGCTTCACCTCCTGCTGTTCTTTTCTCTATAAACAAATATGGAAAGCAAACCTTTTCGCATATTATGAATAAATTTTTAATCCAGCAGCGCTATTATAGGACAAATATTCTAAAAGTTGTTAATTCGCCATTTTATTTTCATTCATTTTGCTTTGATCATACATATTTTCACACGTTTATTTATGTTTGTCAACGAACCATTTTTTCTTTTCACACTGGAGTTTCCGATTTTGGAAAAACATGTGCGGAAATAAAAAAAGGATTCTATCCGGTTTTCGTACAGATTGATCCGTAATCCGTATTCGACAGAATCCGCACAGAAAATAGAACCCTTCTAGTTTCGCCTTCATCCCAAAC
>CAJMLQ010000140.1 GCA_905214265.1 uncultured bacterium | reverse complement strand
TGCTTGAACAATTTTTATTTCGAATTATTGTCTAACTTTTTGGGGTCACTTCACGCCCAGGGCGGCGGGGCGGAATTCTCCGTCACGGTTCCCGAAGGGATGCTGGCGCGGTTTTCCTATGGCGAAACCGAAGCCATACTGCCGGGCGGGTGCCATACCTTGTCAGCCGGGAGGTAGCCCCTCGCCGGAAAGCCCGCTTCCATGAAAAATCCGCCCTCATTCCGAAAAACTGGAATGAGGGCGGATTTGCAATTTTTATTCGACGCGGGTGACCGCTGTATGCCGTCCCGCCCTTAAAACCACAGGCCCGGAGACGGCGGCGCCGTCCACCTCGGTCACGGCGCAGGCCGGAAGCTCCAGCCGCGCCTCGCAGTTGAAGGGCACCTGGAAGGAGTAGGAGACGGAACCGTCCGCCTGCCGCTCCCAGCCGCTCTCATAGACGCCGGATGCGGTCCGCACCCTGGCCCGGGCAAAATCCAGGCCCTGCCCGGGACGGGGCGTCAACACCGCCTTGGCGAACCCCGGCGTTTCCTCGTCAGGATTCAGCCCGCACATCCACCGGTACATCCATTCAACAATGGAGCCGTAGGCGTAATGGTTGAGGCTGTTCATGGTGATATCACTGAGACTGCCGTCTGGGAGAATAGAATTCCACCGCTCCCAGACGGTGGTCGCACCCATCTTGACCTCATAAAGCCATCCGGGCATTTCCTCGTTCAGCAGAAGGGTGTACGCATCCTCCGATGCGCCGTATTGGGACAGCACCCGGCAGAGATAGGGCGTGCCCACAAACCCCGTGGTCAGCTTCATGTTGTTTTCCCGCAGCTTCCGGCGCAATTCCTCGACCAGCCG
Organism: uncultured bacterium; assembly: GCA_905214265.1. GTDB lineage: Bacteria > Bacillota > Clostridia > Oscillospirales > Ruminococcaceae > Merdivicinus. The sequence continues at coordinate 6,524 of CAJMLQ010000140.1, read as the reverse complement.
GGGGCGCATCTCCTCCGGTGTCAGCTCCATGTAGAGCGCAACGGCGTAGGCGGTTTGGGTATCCGCGGCACAGCGCCCGTTAGGGGTGAAGTATTCCCGGACCATGGCCTCCCGAACCTCCCGGGCCAGGCGGCTGTAACGCTCCGCATCCTCCTTACGGCCCAGAGTCTCCGCCGCCTTGGCGGTCAGACCGGCAGAATAGGCATAGTAAGCCGAAGCAATATAATAGCAGTCGGTGCCGCCCATGCTGGACTTGGGCTCCTGATAGTTGTCCAGGGCCAGCCAGTCGGCAAAATGGAAGCCTGTCTGCCACAGCCGCTTGCCGCCGTCCGCCTCATCGTAGGCGTAGATCCGGTCCACCCACATTTTCATGGAGGGGTACTCCTCCGCCAGCTGAGCTTTATCTCCGCTCATGAGGTAAACCGTCCAGGGGACGATGGCCGCGGCGTCGCCCCAGGCGCAGGAATCCACGCCCAACAGGAGCTCCCCGTTCTTTTTGATCACCGGCACCACGTGGGGGACGCTGCCGCCCAGGGCGCGCTGCTCCAGTTCCATATCATGCATATATTTGGCATAAAAAGCCGTGGAGTCCAAATTCATACAGGCGGTCGCACAGAAAGCCTGAGCGTCGCCGGTCCAGCCCATCCGCTCATCCCGCTGAGGACAGTCGGTGGGAACATCCAAGAAGTTGCCCTTCTGGCCCCAGAGGGCATTGAGGAACAGCCGGTTCACCAGAGGGGAGGAGGTCTCAATCTCGCCGATGCGGTCCAGGGCCGACTGCACAACCCGGGCAGTGAAATCCCGGGGATCCGGAGCGTCGAAGCCCTCCAGCTTCAAGTAGCGGAAACCGAAGAAGGTGAAGCGCGGCCGGACGGTCTCTCCCTTTCCTGCGGAAATGTAGGTAAAGGTCGCCTTGGCGGAGCGGAGGTTGGTCTGGCAGAAATTCCCGTCCTGGAGAAGCTCACCGTAACGCAGGGTCAGCCGGGTCCCCTTAGGACTGCGGCAGACAAACTCCACCCAGCCGGTGACCTCCTGACCGAAATCGTAGACCGTTTCCCCGGCAGGGGTGTGGATCACCTGGGCAACCTGGAAAGCCTCCTGATAAACGATGGGCGGGCTCATCCGGGGGGAGAGCTGATCCATCCTCATACCGGACAGAACCGCCGCCGTCCAGCCGTTTTCCTCTTCGCCGCCGAAAACGTCAAGGCCCGGAAGTTCCATGGAGCCGTCGGTGGTTTCTCCATCGTAGATGCTGCTGCCAAGGCAGCTGCCTGGGCGGCAGCGCCAGTCCTCGCCGGTGCCAATGACGATTTCCCGTCCATCAGACAGGGTCACGGCCACCTGACAGATAAACTGGAAGGCGCTCCCATAACACTCGTCCTCGTCGTCTTCAAATCCGAAGCGTCCCTTGTACCAGCCGTTGCCCAAGGCGGCAGAAAGAACGTTTTTGCCCGCCTTCAAAAGGCCGGTAATGTCAAAGGTCTGATACTGCTGCCAGAAATCGTAGGCGTGAAACCCGGGGAGCAGGTATTCATCCCCAGCCTTGGCCCCGTTGACCGAAAGCTCGTAGATTCCTAGGCCGCAGACGTAAGCCCTGGCGGAGGCAATCCCTTCCGGCAGCTCGAAGCTCTTCTGGAACACTGGGTGCAGCTCCTTGTCGAAGGCCGGAGTGATCCAGCGAGCTGTCCATCCGTCTGCAGCCAGAGCGGTCTCAAACCAGGCGTGGCTGCTGACTGCCGTATCGCCATTGTCCGCCGCTGCGGTCACACGCCAGAAATACCGGGTCCGGGGAGCGGGATCAAACTCCGGCTGGAAGCCAGTGCAGGCAATATCCTCCCGCTGTCCGCTGTCATAAAGAATCTGGGAAAACGCCTGATCCGCAGCGATCTCGATCCTTGCCCAAGCTTGCTTTTGGCCGCTGCTTTCCGTCTGCCAGGTGAAGACCGGGCGGGAAATGCGGTAACCCAGGGGATTTTCCAAATGGTTGGTTTTTAAGTGTGAAATCTTCATGCAAATCCTCTTTTCTGTCATAAACGGCCCTATTTTTTTCATTATAACGCGGACCATCGAAAAAAAGAAGGTCGCTGTTTGGAAAAAATACCGTCCGGATTTGCCGCAGCTCATTCCGCGCCGGACTGCTGCGCCCGGCAGAGCCGCGCGTACAGGCCGTTTTGAGCCAAAAGCTCCTCATGAGTCCCCTCCTCTGCAATGCGGCCCTCCTCCAAGACCAGAATCCGATCGGCACGCTTGACCGTAGACAGACGATGGGCGATGACCAGGATGGTCCGGGTGCCCGCCAGCTGCTCGATGGCAGCTTGGATCTCCCGCTCAGTTTCGGTATCCACGGCGGAGGTGGCCTCGTCCAGGACCAGCACCGGCGTGTTCCGGAGAACGGCCCGGGCGATGGCGATGCGCTGCTTCTGTCCGCCGGAAAGGCGCACGCCCCGCTCACCGACCACCGTATCATAACCTTCCGGCATGGCTTCAATAAAGCCGTCCGCGTGGGCGGCCCGGGCGGCCTCCCGGATCTGCTCCGCCGTGGCGCCGGGCATGCCGTAGGCGATATTTTCGGCGATGGTGGCGTCAAAGAGGAAGGTGTCCTGGAGCACCATGGAAATCTGCCCCCGCAAGGAGCGGTAGGTCAGCGTCCGGACGTCCTGCCCGTCCAGCCGGACCGTCCCCTCCTGGGGGTCATAAAACCGCTCCAGCAGGGAAAGAACGGTGGTTTTTCCCACGCCGGTGGGCCCTACGATGGCCACCATCTCCCCGGGGCGCGCCGTAAAGCTCACCTGGTCTAGGACCGGCTCCTCCTGGTTATAGCGGAAGCTGACCTTTTCAAAGGAAACCTCGCCTCTGCACGTCGGCAGATCCCGGGCGTCAGGCGCTTCCTTTACCTCGGAGTCCGCGTCCAACACATCGAAAACCCGTACCGCGCTGGCATAGGCCGTCTGGACGTCCTCCACCAGCCGTGCCAGAACGGCCAGGGGCTGGTAAAACAGGCTCAGATACATCACAAATCCCACTACGTCGGAGACGCTCATGTTCCCCCGACTGGCCATCCAGCCGCCCAGACCCACCACGATGACCGTACCCAGGGAGGTGAGGAATTCCACACCCGGATGGTACAGTGCCGCCGCAAAATTGGCCCGGATGTTAACCCGGGAGTAGAGCTTGCACTCCTCCGTCATTTTTTCGTGCTCCGCTTCCTCCTGGGCAAAGGCCTGAATCTCCCGCATGCCGGAGAGCTTGTCCTGAAGCACACCGTTCAGCCGTCCCAGCACCCGCTGATTCACCTGGAACATGGGCGCAACCTTCTTGGAAAAGAGGGTGCTGGCCGCCAGAACAAAGGGCACGGGAATCAGTGTCAGCAGCGCCAGGACTGGGTTGATGACAAAGAGCATTACCGCCACCGCCAGCACTACCAGCAGATTGCTGGCGAGATCCGGAATTGCATGAGCCACCAGCAGCTCGATCTGCCGGGTGTCGTTGACCATCCGGCTCATCAGCTCGCCAGTCTGCTTGTCCTGGTAGTACCGCAGGGAAAGCGACTGGAGCTTGTCGTAGATCGTCAGCGTCAGCTCCGGCACAAACCGCCAGGCCGCCAGATGGCTGATGGCCATGCTGATAAACCGGCAGACCGCCCGCAGCAGATATGCAGCCACCAGAATGATGACATAGGTCAGCAACAGTCCATTGGCTAGCCCCTCCCCCGCGTTCAGCGACGCAGTGAGCCGCCTGACAATCTCCGGCGTTACCAGGTTTAAGAGTGCCGCCCCAATAATTCCCAGCGCCGCGATGCAGAGAGTCCCCCAATGCTTCCTTGCCAGAAGCAGAAGCCGTTTTGTAAAGCCCATAATCCGTCCTCCCGAAAAGGGTATTTTCCAAAGGATACCACAGTTTTCCGCCGCCGTCAATTGGAAAACCGCCGAAAAGGCGGGCGGTCTTTCGGCGGTTTTAAAAGATTCAGGCGGATTTTTTCTTTCTCCGGTGGCGCTCCTCCGGCTGGAAGCCATTGGCGGCAATGCGGCGGCGGAGCCAGCCTCCCTGGAGGTAGTAAGCGATAAACAGCAGCGAGGTCACTGTCCAGGTGATGGGATAGCTGGCCAGCACTGTGCGGACGTCCGGCCAGATGGGCACCGCCGCGGCCACCCAGACCACCCGAAGCACGCAGACACCCAGACAGGTCATGATCATAGGCAGCAGGGAATCCCCTGTCCCCCGGACCGCGCTGCACAGAATTTCAATGCAGACATAGGTAATGTAGGTGGGTACCAGCATCCGCAGAATCTCGATCCCCTTTTCAATGACGGCGGCGTCGTCGGTGAACAGCCGGTAGACCGCGCCTCCAAAAGGATACAAAACGGCGCTTAACACCACCGTGGTCCCCGCCGCCATGGCCAGACAGGTCCGCACGCTTTTCCGGAGCCGCGGGTAATTCTGCGCGCCGAAGTTCTGCCCCACAAAGGTGGATACCGACAGGCCGAAAGCGTTCATCACCATCCAGAAAAAGCTGTCGATCTTATTGTAGGCCGTCCAGGCCGCAATCACGTCGGTGCCGAAGGTGTTGATGCTGGCCTGGATGACGACATTGGAAACATTGTACATGGTAGACTGCAGCGCCGCCGGAATTCCGATCCAGACAATTTTTTTCAGCATCGCCATATGGAACCGGATCTTCCGGAGGTCCAAATGATAGGGCAGCGTCGTGCATATCAGGGTCACGACCACCAGCGCCGCGCTGAACACCTGGGACAGCACCGTGGCAATGGCGACGCCGACAACCTCCATCTTGAGCCAGACCACAAAAATCAAGTCCAAGACGATATTGACGCCGCAAGAGGCCATTAGGAAGTAAAGAGGCCGTTTCGAATCGCCCACTGCCCGCAGAATGCTGGCTCCCATGTTGTAGACCAGAGAAAAGAGTGTGCCTCCGAAATAGATCCGGATGTAGGCCGTCGAATACTCCATGATATCCTCCGGCGTTCCCATGGCCCGAAGCGCGGCAGGTGCGACGAGGATACCGCCTACTGTCAGCAGGATGCTTCCGGCGATGGAGAGCGCCATGGCCGTATGGACCGCCTCGCTGACCTCCCGGTACTGCTGGGCGCCGAACAGCTGGGAGATAATGACGGTCGCTCCTGAAGTGAGGCCAACAAAGAATCCCACCAACAGGTTAATCAGGGTGCCGGTTGTGCCGCCCACCGCCGCCAGGGCCTCTTTTCCCACGAAATTTCCTACGATGACCGCATCGGTGGTGTTGTAAAGCTGCTGAAAAAACGTCCCGAACAAAATCGGGAAAAAGAACAGGAGCAGCTGCTTCCAAATCACGCCTTCCGTGATCCCGTTGCCCTGCTGCACGGCTTTTCCCATTCATATCCGACCCCTTTGCCTCAAATTACATCCAGTATAGCACATTTGGCCTTCCGATGTCCATCCTTTCCGATTTCTGGGAAACAGGAAAATCCGCGGCTGCGAAAAGGACGCAGAATGCATCCCTCCGCAGCCGCGGATCAAAATACCTGATGGGGTCAATCCTCGTTGTCTTCCTCCGAGCCGACCACCAACTTTTTGTGCAGGACCTTCTCTTCCAGATAGCAGGAGAAAATCTCCTCCAGGCGTTCCTTTTTCATCCCGGGTGTCAGCAGACTCACCACCGGCACTACGATCAGTCCGACGACCATCGCGATAGCGCCAGCGTTGATGGGGGACGCGATGAAATGGAGGAACATGTTGGAAACGGTAATACCGACGCCGCAGACGAAACTGGCCCATACAGCAGCCTTGGTCACACCCTTCCAGTAAATGCCGTAAAGGAACGGCGCCAGAAAGGCCCCGGCCAGAGCACCCCAAGAAATTCCCATCAGCTGGGCGATAAAAGTGGGCGGATTAAGGGCCAGCACAACGGAAACCACGATGAAAAACACGATGAGGATCTGCATGGTGACGATCTGCTTTTTCTCGGTCATCTTTTTAAAGACATTTCCCTTGAGAAGGTCCAAGGTCATCGTCGAGCTGGAGGTCAGCACCAACGACGACAGCGTGGACATGGACGCGGACAGCACCAGCACCACGACGATACCGATCAGGATATCCGGCAGCTTGGAGAGCATAAAGGGAATGATACTGTCATATACCACCGCGCCTTCCGCATTGCGGATAGCGGCGTCGTCAAAAAGCCGGCCGAATCCGCCCAGGAAGTAACAGCCTCCGGAAACCACTACCGCAAAAATCGTAGAGATGATCGTACCGGTTTTGATGGCTTTTTCATTTTTGATGGCGTAAAATTTCTGGACCATCTGGGGCAGGCCCCAAGTTCCCAGAGAAGTCAGCACCACGACTCCCAGCAATCCCATCGGATCCGGGCCGAAAAACGATGTGAACGCGCCCTGCTGTCCGGCTGTAGCGGCTACGTCGCTGGGAATCTGGGAGAGCTGCACCACGGCCTGAGTAAAACCGCCCTGTCCGCTTAAAACGGCGGCGATCACTGCTACGATGCCGATGAGCATAATGATTCCCTGGATAAA
>CAJMLQ010000139.1 GCA_905214265.1 uncultured bacterium | reverse complement strand
ACTGACGGTGGAGCCGTCCATGTCTCTTGCCGTCCAGCAGACGGATGAATTGCCTTATGACGGTCTGTACCGCGAGCCGTGGCGGCCCTTTGTCCACTTCACGCCGAAAAACGGCTGGCATAACGATCCCAATGGGCTGTGTTACCTGGACGGGGTGTACCACATGTTTTACCAGTATAACTCCTGCGGTGCTGGCTGGGGGAATATGCACTGGGGCCATGCCGTGAGCCGGGATCTGGTCCACTGGGAAGAAAAAGACGCTGCGCTCTTTCCGGATCAATACGGTGCCTGCTTTTCGGGCAGCGCTGTGGTGGACCATCGGAATCTCCTAGGCCTGAACGCAGACGGCCAGGAACCCATGGCGATTTTTTACACAGCAACGGGGAACGGCTTTGAACAGCGCCTGGTTGTTTCGGACGATGGCTGCAAGACCTTCCGACAATACCGCGATGCTCCGGTGGTTCCTTGCATTGTACAAGGAAACCGTGACCCCAAGGTGGTGTTCTGCGAAGAGCTGGGCTGCTATATCATGGCGCTGTATCTGAACGAGGAGTACTACGCCCTGCTTTCGTCGAAAAATCTGGTGGACTGGAAGAAGATTCAGAAGATCCGCCTTCCCTGTGACAACGAGTGTCCGGATATTTACTGCCTCCCCGATGGGAACGGCGGAAAAAAGTGGGTCTTCTCCGGGGCCCATGGCCGCTATTACATTGGTGAGTTTTCCGATGGGAAGTTCATCCCCGATTCCGAGGCGGCCCAGTACCTTTTCGGCACCTGCGACTACGCCTCCCAGACCTTTTCCGGCCTGCCTGGAGGCGAGATTGTTCGGATGTCATGGAACCGTGTCGGCATCCCCTCCTCCCGGGTTACGCAGCAGATGAGCCTGCCGGTTCGGATGTTTCTGAAGAAAAAGGGGAGCTTCTACCGTCTCTGCTCGGAATTCTGGTCCGGCCTGGACAGCCTTTCCGCTGAAACCAGAACCTTCGAAAATGTTATCCCCGGCGATACCCGGCTGCTGTTTGCCCTGGAGCCGGGAGCAGTCCGGTTGAGGCTTTGGGCGGAACTGAATCCGGGGCAGAACTTCACGCTTACGGTTTTCGGCCGAACGGTCACGGTTCACGGAGATAAAAACGAGCTGGAGATCGGCGGCAGCCGAGGACCGCTGAACGTGGAACATGGCCCCATTACGCTGGATCTCATCATTGACCGTTACAGCGTGCAGCTTCTGTCCGACGACGGCTGCGCAAGCTATACGGAGCCGTTCTTCTGCGATTACAACCTGCCGTACCTGACGGTCAGTGGGGAGAGAACGGCAGCCATCACCCGGCTGGAGGTCAGCCGACTCACTGGAATCTGGGAGGAATAAAATGAAATTTCTAGTGTTTGGTGAGATTATCTGGGATCTGTATCCGGACAAGAGATCCATCGGTGGCGCGCCGTTCAACTTCGCGGCGTACACGGCGGCCGCCGGGACGGAGACTTACTTGATTTCCGGCGTCGGCCAAGACGCCCTGGGGGATAGTGCCCTGAAGTGCGCCGCGGATTATGGAATCCGAGCCGACTACATTCTGCCCAACAGCCACCCCACTGGCAGCTGCTGGGTGACGCTGAATGAAAGCGGGATGCCCTCTTACGCCCTGACGGAGAACACCGCCTACGACTACGTCACCGTGGGCCATAACGTCACGGAAAAGCTCTTTGACCTGTTCTATTTCGGTACCCTGGCCCAGCGCAGTCCGGGCAACGTCGCCGGGATTCGGAAAATTCTGGAAGCGGGCAATTGCCGGGAGATTTTCTGTGACCTAAACCTGCGTCCGCCCCTTTACACAGAGGAGAGTGTCCGACTCTGCCTTTCCCACGCCACCATCCTGAAGATCAGCCGGGAGGAACTGGCCGAGGCGGCGCGGCTGGGCCTGGGGGCCGCGCCGTGGGATCCCGAGACAGCTGCGGAGAGGCTGGCCGCAGCATATCCGGGCATCAAGGTGATTGTCATCACCCTAGACCGGGACGGCGCCATGGCCTACGATACGCGGACTAAAAGAGTGTGCTACCGTTCAGCAGAGAAGGCCGTCGTTGTGTCCACGGTTGGTGCAGGGGACAGCTTTTCCGCCGCCTTTGCCGTGAACTGGCTACGGGGTGTATCCATTGAAAAGGCCCTGGACGCAGGTGTTCATCTCAGCGCCAAGGTGGTAGCCTCCACGGAGGCAATCGTGTGGCCGGTTCCTAACTTTGCATAAAGAGAAGCAACAAATGTCCGATATCAATCCTACGAGTGCAGCACTCCACTGTATAGCGGATTTGCCGTTGCAAGTAGTACCAATTTGTATTTCTAGATAATGGCCCGGATAATCACAGAAGTACTGCAGATACGTGTTCTCCTGAATCTGCAGTGCGGTCTCCTAATCGGAATAGCTGTACTCTGCCTGCATTATGCAGACTCCCAGCGCCAACCGCAGCGGCTTGGCCGCATTTCCCTTAAGGTTAGTGAACAACGCGGCGTAACGCTTCTCAATCTCCAGCCACGGGATCGTCTGGGCTTTCTTCACCCAGCGGTTGTTCTCCTTCAGATGCATGCCAACTGGCAGTTTGAAATCCGCAAGACTGATCTGCCCATTGCTGTAGCGATTCATAGCCGTCCTCCAAGTGCAAGGGTTTACCCTATTTTTGCCGTTTCTCTTGCGCTTATTTTACCACAAATGAGCTTCAGTGTCTTGGGTCACAAGGCTTTCTCAATTGTTTCATAAACATTAAATAGGAATCCTTGGCAAAGAATCTGCTGCCGCTCATTCAGAAATATTATGAAAGCAACGAGGAAAAACAGGCTTTTACGAAATAAAACGAGGCACCGAGAAGAAAAACTCTACATAAAGCCAGAGGGAGGATTGCCATAAGCGGCAGTCCTCCCGTTTTGCGTTATCAATCTTCAATTTCTTCGATATAAACAATAAATCCGAACCCATTTCCTATCAGATAAAGGTTCGGATTATATTGATTTGGTGGAGACACAGGGGCTCGAACCCAGGACCTCTCGCATGTGAAGCGAACGCTCTAACCAGCTGAGCTATGCCTCCGAAAAGGAAAAGACCGTAAGGTTTTCTCGAACCGCCGGTCTTTTCATTTGGTGAAGATGAGTGGACTTGAACCACCGACCCCCTGCATGTCAAGCAGGTACTCTAACCAACTGAGCTACACCTTCATAAAATGGTGGAGACGAAGGGATTCGAACCCTCGACTTCTTGCATGCGAAGCAAGCACTCTCCCAACTGAGCTACGCCCCCGTGCTTTTCTTGCACCGTTCGGATGTTCAGCGCGGTCAACGTTGATTATTATACCACAAGATTGCGGGTTTGTCCAGTCTTTTTTTCAAAAAAGCAAAATATTTTTTGGTTAGCGCGTCCGGGAGAGTTTCCCCTCCCGGACATACCGCTTTACCGGCTGCACCGGCGCTGAATGAATTTTACCAGTTCCACGATGGGAATGACCAGCGCCGCCAATCCCATAGCGACCCCATACTCCATCAACGAAATGTGCTCAAAGCCAAAAGCCGCGGACAAAAACGGCACGTAAATCACTACCGTTGTCGCAATCAGCGACAGGGCCATGGCGCCCCAAAGAAACTTGTTGTGCCCTTTCAGAGTAAAGACCGACCTCTTCTGTGAGCGCATGTTGAAGGAGTGGAAGATTTCCGCCATGGACATGGTAAGGAAGGCCATGGTCATGCCGTCGGCGCTGTTTGCAATCTCCCAGACGCCGGATTCGATATAGTGCCCGATAAAATAGGACGCCAGCACGATCAGCGTCACCAAAATTCCCTGGTAGGCGCAGCCGAATCCCAGCCCGCCGGCGAAAATTCCTTCCCGGGAATCCCGGGGTTTCCGCTGCATCAGATCCAGCTCGCCCTTCTCCATACCCAGTGCCAGCGCCGGGAAGCAGTCGGTGATCAGGTTGATCCAGAGCAAGTGCACCGGCTTGAGGATGGTAAAGCCCAGCAGCGTCGCAATGAAGATCGCCAGTACCTCGCTGAGGTTGGACGCCAGCAGGAACTGAATGGATTTGCGGATGTTGTCATAGATCCGCCGCCCCTCCTCCACCGCCGATACGATGGTGGCGAAGTTGTCATCGGCCAATACCATATCGGCGACGTTTTTGGTCACGTCGGTGCCAGTGATGCCCATCCCGACGCCGATATCTGCGCTTTTAATGGAGGGCGCGTCGTTGACACCGTCACCGGTCATAGCCGTCACCATGCCCCGGGCTTTCCAGGCGTTGACGATACGGACCTTGTGTTCCGGCTGCACCCGGGCGTAGACGCCGAAGTCCGCCACCCGGTTCTGGAACTCCCCGTCCGGGATCCCGTCCAGCTCTGCGCCGGTAATGGCCTGGGAGGGATCGGTGATGATCCCCAGTTCCATGGCGATGGCGACGGCGGTGTCCTTGTGATCGCCGGTGATCATCACCGGCCGGATGCCGGCCTCCCGGCACTCCTTCACGGCCGCAGCCACCTCCGGCCGTACCGGATCGATCATACCGGTCATGCCTAGGTAGACGAGTTCCTGCTCCAGGTCCTCCGGCTCGTAACTCTCCGGTTCGTCGGGATGCTCCCGGAACGCTGCGGCCAGCACCCGGAGGGCCTTGTCCGCCATAGCCTTGTTCCCGGCCAGCAGTTCCTCCCGCAGAGCATCCGTCATGGGCACGGTCTTTCCGTCCACCACCGCCGCCGTACAGCGGCTGAGGACGATGTCCGGGGCGCCTTTGGTGTACTGGACGTACCGGTCTCCATCCCGGTGAACAGTGGACATCATCTTCCGCATGGAGTCAAAGGGCGCTTCGCCCACCCGGGGCAGCCGCTCCTTTAGCTGGTCTTTGTTAAGTCCCAGTTTGTACGCATAGTTGACCAGCGCGCACTCCGTGGGCTCGCCTGTGGCCTGCTCCGCGCCGTTCAGTTCCGCGTCGCTGCAAAGAGCCATGGCCGTGGCCAGCAGCCCCTCGTCAGAGCCCAGATGCTCCACCACCGTCATTTTATTCTGAGTCAGGGTGCCGGTCTTATCCGAGCAGATCACCTGGGCGCATCCCAGGGTCTCCACCGCCGTCAGCTTGCGGATCACAGCGTTCCGCTTGGACATGTTGGTCACGCCAATGGAGAGGACGATGGTCACCACCGTCGCCAGCCCCTCCGGGATCGCGGCCACCGCCAGGCTCACGGCCACCAAGAAAGTGTCCAGCACCACTTCGCCGTCCAGGCTCCCCGCCCGGATCAGACTGAAGGCAAAAATGAAGATGCAGATGCCGATAACCAGCCAGGTGAGAACGCGGCTCAGCTGAGCCAGCTTTTTCTGGAGAGGTGTCTTGCCCTCTTTAGCGTTAGCCAGCGCGTCGGCGATCTTCCCCATCTCCGTGTCCATCCCGGTGGCGGTGATCACCGCCCGGCCCCGGCCGTAGACCACTGTGGAGCCCATATAGACCATGTTTTTCCGGTCGCCCAGAGGCACGTCCTTCTGCCCCGCAGCAGGCAGGACCGCATCCACCGTTTTGTTGACCGGTACGGATTCGCCGGTCAGCGCCGCCTCCTCCGCCTTGAGGCTGGCGGACTCCAGCAACCGCGCGTCGGCGGGCACCGCGTCGCCGGCCTCCAGCAGGATCACGTCACCTGGAACCAACTCCTCGCTCCGGACCGTCTCGATTTTCCCGTCCCGCAGAACCTTGGAGGTCGCGGCAGCCATCTCCTGCAGCGCTTCGATAGCCTTCTCCGCCTTGTTCTCCTGGTAAACGCCCAAAACCGCATTGATGATCACCACCGCCAGAATGATGAACACGTCGGCGAAGGATTCTCCCGACGCGGCTGCGGTCACGCCGGAGACTACGGCAGCCGCCAGCAAGATAATCGTCATGGGGTCCGCCAGCTGGACGAAAAACCGCGCCGCCAAAGAAATCTTCTTCCCCTCCGCCAGCTTATTGAGTCCGTGTTCCCGCAGCCGGGAACCCGCTTCTTCGCCGGATAGTCCCTCCGGCGTGCTCTTGAGCTCCTCCAGAACCTGTCCGGACGGCTTTTGGTACTCTTGCATGCTGAAAATCCTTCTTTCTGTATTGATCGTTTTCCGAAACAAAAAAGACTCATGTACAGTATGGACACTGTACATGAGTCTCATTCCTTCCGGCAAACCAGGCTGCCGAAACAGCCATGCATGTTGGCTTTGCCACGCGCCAGGCGCGCGAATTACTCCCTCATCACTTTTTATTATAGGCGGACCGGCGGCCCCCGTCAAGGCACTTTCCCAAATCTTTACACTGCCTTAACAAATTTTCAGGAGCGTCCGCCCGTCCCGACGTTCTTTTCGTAGATGATCATCAGCCCCTTGAGCAGCAGGTCACCGTCATACTGCACTTCCCGGCGGCAGTACGGGATGATGCATTCCGCCAGCCCCCCGGTGGCCACAACCGTGGCCTTTTCTCCCAACTCTTCCTCGATTCGGTCGGCCAGTCCGTCGACCATGGCGGCGTTGCCGTAAATGGCGCCGCTCTTCATGCAGTCGATGGTGTTCTTCCCGATGACATGCCCCGGTGCCTCCAAACTGATCCGCGGGAGCTGAGAGGTCCGCCCCGTCAAGGTATCCTGGGAAATCTTGATACCCGGCATGATCGCGCCCCCCAGATACCGCCCTTCCCGATCGATGACCGAGACCGTCGTGGCCGTCCCCATGTCGAAGACGATCAGCGGCTTCGGATACTGATGGATGGCCGCCACCGCGTCCACCACCAGGTCGGCCCCCATCTGCCCAGGATTGTCCAACAGGATGTTGAGCCCCGTTTTCAGCCCGGGCCCGATCTGCAGCGGCACGGTATTGGTCAGCCGTTTCACCGCATCCCGGAGCACCCGGTTCAGCGGCGGTACCACTGAGGAGATAATGCTCCCCTTCACGTCGGAGGCGTGGTGTCCGTAAAGCCGGATGATACTGTTAAAGCCGATGGCATACTCGTCGGCGGTTTTGCTGTGATCCGTGGACATCCTCCCGGTGAACAGGATCTTCCCCTCCTGAAAACATCCGATGCAGATGTTGGTATTGCCCACATCCAGCGCTAAAATCATACTGGTTCCCCCTTAAAAAGCGGCAGAAAGCCGGCTTCCCGGTTTTCTGCCGCACTTCAGCACTTCACTCTTTTCCGTCAGGCTGCCGCGCCCCGTTTCTGCACCCGGAACAGCGCCTTGCAGACAGCGGCGGTCAAAACTGCGGCGACAATCGCCTCCGGCACGCCGTTGGTGCCGATGACCGTGAGAATCACCCAATAAAACCCTTCAAAAACCTTTTCCTTGGCTGCGGCGTACTGCTCGCCGAAGCAGAAATAGATCAGATTCATGACCAGCAGCGTGTTACATAACTGTTGTAACACCAAGAGACATGACTGTTGCAGCGATTTATATTATAA
>CAJMLQ010000138.1 GCA_905214265.1 uncultured bacterium | reverse complement strand
CTGGAAGCTATGGCAGTCTATGATCTGCTTGTTCTTACCTTGCTGTTTGAATGTCCGGCGCAAATCGACGGTGCGTCCAGATTTCAACGGGTTGTTCACGTTGATCTTCCCACGATCATGCCAAGCATCATTACGATGCTGATTCTGCGAATGGGAAGCGTAATGAATCTGGGGTATGAGAAGATCTATCTGATGCAGAACGACCTGAATATTTCCGCCAGCGAAGTGATTTCCACCTATGTATACCAGATCGGCTTGGCGGCGGAGGGGGAGTCGGACTTTTCCTACGCCACAGCCATCGGCATGTTCAATTCGGTAATTAACCTGGCGCTCATCGTCGTGGTCAACAAAATCAGCGCCAAGGTCAGCGAGACCAGTCTGTGGTAGGAGGCGAGGGAGAATGAAAACAAGCAAAAACGACCGGATATTCTACGCCATCTGTTACGCAGTCATCCTTCTGCTGACCCTTTCGGTTTTGTACCCGATTTTATACATCATTTCCTCCTCCTTCAGCTCTCCGGATGCTGTGGTGGCCGGAAAGGTGAAGCTGCTGCCGGTGGAACTCTCTTTGGAGGGGTATCAGGCGGTATTTCGCTATAAGGAGGTTTGGATGGGGTATGGGAACACCATCTTTTACACCGTTGTGGGAACCTTCGTTAACGTGGCGATGACCATGATCTGCGCCTATCCCCTTGCGCGGACGAATCTGCGGGGACGGGGCGTTATAACCTTTCTCTTTACCTTTACGATGATCTTCAGCGGCGGCATGATTCCCAACTACCTGCTGATGCGAGGTCTGGGGCTGCTGAACACCCGGTGGGCCATGATTCTGCCGGGAGCCATGAGCGTATACAACATGATCGTCGCGCGGACCTTCATCCAGAGCAACATCTCCGGCGATATCCTGGAGGCTGCAAAGTTGGATGGGTGCAGCGATTGCGTCTTTTTCTTCCGCATTATTCTGCCGCTGTCTAAGTCGATTATCGCAGTGCTGTCTCTGTGGTATGCCGTGGGGCACTGGAACGCGTACTTCAACGCCTTTTTGTATTTGTCGGACCGGAACCTGTATCCGTTGCAGATCTTTCTGAAGAACATCCTAGTTCAGAGCCAGATGTCGGCGGCTATGGTGGAATCCGGAGACGCGGTTCAGGTGCGGAATACTTATGTCGTGCTGAAATACGCCCTGATTGTTGTGGCGACCCTTCCGCTGTTTTTCTTCTATCCCTTTGTGCAGAAGCATTTTGTAAAGGGCGTTATGGTCGGCAGTGTAAAGGGATGAAAAAATCGGAGGAAGCAGAATGAAGGAAATCAGTTTGATGCAGCGAGAGTTGGATCTGTTCTCCATGGATTCCATTTCCGGAAAAAGTCGGATTCGGTTCACCGGCTCTTGCGGTGTTCTTGGAAGAATGTGGGACATCGCCCTGAAGGATATCGAAAAAAACCATTGCGTGGAGCTGGACGATGGCTGCGTATTCGCCGCCGGCGGATATAACCGTCACAAAAATTGGGAAGGGCTGACCTTTAACCGGGACACCAACTTTTCCGGTCTGCTTGCGCTGAACGCACTGTATCCCGAGGAAATGCTGGAATCGTTGAAAATCATCCGGAAGTATCGGGAAAACCTGCGCTTCGCCTGCACCCCGGAGACCGAGCTGGAGGGCGTGGAGGGAGTTCAGGTTTTCAATCTGGACTTTGAGGCGTTCAAGGCGCGGTTTCATAAGGGGTCGGCTATCAACAAAACGGACGACGTTTCCTGGATCTGGTGCGCCTACGATTTGCTGATGAAAAGCGGCATGGACCAGTGGCAGTGGCTCTATGAAACCGCAAAGCGCCATTTTCGGGAATTTTACGCGCCCTTTTATGATGAGCGGGACGGGCTGTTTTTCGGACAGCCGACCTTTATCGACGTGGGCTGCAACGGATACCCCGAAGCCTTCGGCTATCGGACAAAAGCGGCTTTCAACAACGGCGTTTGGGTGAAGGCATCGTCTACGAACGCGCTGTATTATAAGGCGCTTTCCGTTCTGGCGGAGGTTTCCGCCCGTCTGGGAGAGAAGGACGCAGGGGACTGGAAGGATCGGGCATGGAGCTTGAAGCAGGCTATCCGAAGGGAGCTTCGCTTTGCCGACGGCACCTTTGCGTATTTCAAGCACCGGGACGGCAGCCTTGAAGGCCGAAGAGAGGTGCTGGGTACGGCGCTTCCGGTTCTTTTCGACATTGTCCGGGGGGAGGAGGCCCGGGCGGCGCTGGTAGGGTATCCGATTACCGCCTTCGGCGCGCCGCTACTCCATCCGTTTTATGATAACGATAAGGTCCTGCACAACAACAGCGCCTGGCCCTTTGCCGACACCTTCCTGCTGCTGGCAAGGGAAAGGGCGTTCTCGGAAAGCTGCGTGGACTTAAATTTGCAAATCATGGTGAACGCCGCCAGGCGGGGGCATCTGTATGAATTCCGAAATCTGCTGACCAACCAGATGGCAGGGTCCGTGGCGCAGCTGTGGACCATAGCGGGCTTTGCCAACGCCTGCATTCGCGGCGGATTGACGGAGCTGCCGCCGGATGCTGTTAGGCTGTACTGACGCGATGTCAAAAATGGCAAAGAAAAAGAAGGAGTATGAGTTGTGATGAAATTGAGAGATGACCTTCCTGCTTTTTGGAAAAGTGAGTTTGCAGATGTGGAAGAGGCAATGCGGCATATTTCCAAGGGGATGGTGTCCGTTTGCGGACACTCCGCAGGCGGCAGAAACCTTTACTGCGTGAAATATGGGAAGTCCAATCCACGAAATCCAGCTGCAAACTATTCTTCTGCCTTGGGAGCAGGGGATATTACCGCTTATCGCAGCAACAAATTTCCGGTGCTCATGATTGTTTCCGGAATTCACGGCTTTGAATTTGAAGGAATCGTATCCGTGCTGAATCTGATTCATATTTTTGAGCATGGCGTTGATTTGGCAGGACAGCCCAATGAATTTCTCGCAGCACTGCCCCAGAGCTTTCAGATCATCCTGCTTCCCTGTATCAATCCCGACGGACGGGAACGGGTTCCGTACCGAACCGCCGTAGGCGTAACGCGGGAGGAATTTCGGAAGTACGATCAAGGTCTTTGGAAGGACGGGACGCTATGCGGATGGCCGGAATGTAAGAGGCACCATCCGATTAAGGAAGCGTCCTCTCTTCTGGGAGGGTATTTTAACGATGAAGGAGTCAACATCGTACATGACAACTTCTTTCATCCGATGGCTCCGGAAACGCAGTGCCTTCTTGACGCGGCAGAGCGTTATGCGCCGGACATGATTGTCCAGATGCACGGACACGGTGCAATAGGAAAGGGACACCTTATCTTTTCGACTCATCAGCGAGAGGAACTACAGCAGAAGTGGCTGGAAATCGAAGATCAATATGTGCGCGCGTGCGCAGACAATGAGTTGGTCGTGTTAAAATGCCGCCATTCGGATTCGCTGCATGTGGAATATTTCAATATCGATGACGCGCTCCACTGCTGCTGCGGTGCCATGGTTTGTGTCCATGAGAGCGATCAGGGAGTCCTGGTTCGGCCAGGAGATGAGGAAAAGCTGGATCGCCGGCATTGGATTATTTACAAGAAGCAGATGTTGTTTTATGAGACCATCGCAAGGTATCTGGCTGAAGAATACCAAAACCTTACAAGGAAATGCGAGGACTGAGAAGCGGTTGACAATAAAAAGAAGGAAATCACCGCCGGAGAAGGGTTGGGGGAAACCACTTTTTGAGACGGGACAGAATTTTTTGCATTCTCTTTCATGCCTTCCCCAAAAGTGATAAAATAAAGATATCATAGGAGAGCGCCATATGTATCAAATGAAGAATGGACTTCTTTATCAGGACGGAAAGCCGGTTTACGGGGTGGGGCTGTCCTACTATGCTTCCTATCATCCGCGGAAGGTGCCGGTGCCGCCTGAGGGCGACCGGCTGGGCGAAATGCGGAAGGATCTGAAGGGCATGGCGGAGGCCGGGTTCAATATGGTCCGCTTCGCCGCCTTGGGAGAGCTTTTTTACGGGGAAAACGGGGAGGTCGCATACTGCGGCGATTTCACGGACGAACTGGCAAGAGAGGCGGACCGGGTCGGCCTTGCGCCGATGATCCGCTTACAGGGCTATTCCACCAACCTTTCCGGCTATACGGACGGCTATATGGTGGATTCCCGGGGGAAGCCCGCGGACCCCTCGATCTGGTACAATTTTATTCAGAACAGCCTCTTTCATGAGGGAATCCTAGCGGACACCTATGCGGCTACGGAGGCTCTGGCCAGGCATTTTCAGAGAATTTGCGGAGTGGTCTGCTTTCAGACCTATAACGAGCCTCACTATCCGTCACCGGGGATTTACGACTATCATCCCGCGGCCGTCCGGGCGTACCGAAAGTGGCTGGCGGAAAGCGGGCGAATGACAAAGGAGGCGGCGGAAGTCTGCGATCCTCCTGTCCGAAGGCCGGAAAAAGGCGAGAGCCCGGATGCGTGGATTCAGTGGCGGCTCTTTTCCATGCAGGCACTGTCCGACTTTTTGGGAACCTGCTCGGACATCGCCTATCAGGCCGCGGGAGTCGAAACCATGACCTGTCTGGCCACCGATCCCACCAATTCCTCCAATGCGGCCCGCTGCGTCAATTTCTATGACAGTGCCCAGCGGATGAACGCACTGGGCATCACCCATTACTACCTGGACAAAATCCCCGAGGTCTTCCACGCCTGCATAGATTTGGATATGGCAGAGTCCGCGGCAGCGATATACCGTAAGCCGATGTGGCTGGTGGAATATGACGCGCGGACGGATATTCCTCCGGACAAGTTTCGGAAGGAAACCTATCTGGCGTTGGGGTGCGGCTGTAAGGGGATTCTATACTACCAATGGCGGGGAGATCACCGGTTTCCGGACTCTCCGGAGGGCAACGGCTTCGGCCTTGTCAACGATAATGGTACACCTACGGCAAATTACGAAAACGCCAAGAGCACAGTAGCGCTGATTCGGAAGCTCTCGGATTATTTTGTGAACGCCCAGAAGCTCCGGAGCGGCGTGGGACTGCTGTACTCGGATTACGCCTATCTTCACAGCGACGCATTGGATAACACCGGCGACGATTCCGTTTTCCTGCAGCAGACAAACCGGTATTACGAGGAATTCGTCCGGATGTACAAGGCGCTGCGGCGGGAAAACATCTCCCCGGATATCCTTCGTCCGCGGGATCTTTCCGAAAACCTGTTGGGGATAAAGGTGCTGTATACTGCCAGCATGAAGCTCTTGAGCGAGGAGGAGCGGGAGTCCCTTCGGGCGTTTGCGGACCGGGGCGGAAAGGTCATTACCAGAAACGAGGACTACCGCTACAAAACCGGATACATTCCTTTGGACTATCGTCAGGGCCGGTACAACAACGACTATGAACTGTATGATACCCTGGAACTGTGCGGGGTAAAAGCGGATGTAACTCTGCGGGGAGAGCGGGGCCTGCTGCATCAGACCCTGAAGGGCAAGGGGTACTTTCTCCTCTGCATTACCAATGCAGCCAATCTGGAAAAGACGGCTCGGAACACCACGATCTGTACCTCCTTTGCGTTTCGGGAGGCGATTCTTTACACCTTTCAGGAGCAGGCGGGCAGACCGCTGGCAGTGAAGGACCGCAGCTTTACCGTCGATTGCATAGAAGACGGCGCAATTATCTTGTTAAAGGAATGAGGAGATCCTATGAAACGATACGATGTGAAAGACCATGCGCCCAGCCTGCTCCCGGAGGGCGACTGGCTGCTGACCTGGTCGGATGAATTTGACGGAGAGACGTTGGACCGGCTCAAATGGGATTTTCGGCTTTCCATGATGGGCCGCAGACATCCAGCGTGGACCGATCGGGGGGTAAGGTTGGATGGAGCGGGAAACTGCGTTTTTACCCTGATAGAGGAGGACGGAAGACCGGTCAGCACCCAGCTTCAGACCGGCAGCAACTTTATGGATGAGCCAGTTCAGGCCACGACCTTCGGACAGGACCACCTGCAATGGAACATCGGGAAGCTGAAGGAAAGTAGGTTCACCCAGAAATATGGCTATTTCGAATGTCGCTGTAAGCTCCAGCAAAAGCCGGGCTGGTGGAGCGCATTCTGGATACAATCCCCGATAATCGGCGCTTCTCTGGATCCTCAATGGACCGGCGCGGAGGTTGACATCATGGAATGTTTCCATCCCGGCGAAATCGCGCCGCACAACGTGTTTACCGGCGGATACGGACTGGATATGGAGCGGAGGAAAATCGGCGGCAATCGAACCCTTTCTCCGGAGGAATATCATCGCTTCGGCCTCCGGTGGGACGAAACCGGCTATACCTTTTACATAAACGGGGAAGAGGACGGCCACATCGCGGAGCTGGTGGCGGGCTGCCCGGAGTTTCTTCTGATTACCACGGAGCCGGAGGGGTACCGCCATAAGGAGCACCAGCCTACCGAGGCGGCCTGGGCGGCCGTGGGTGACGCCTTTGTCGTGGACTATGTCCGTGTGTTCCAGCGTCTGTAAGAGGCCAAGGAAGATTGACGCAGCGGGCCTCCGGTGCGCCAGAATAGAAGAAAGAGGAATTGTGCGCGCTATGAAAAAACAACACGCAAAGAGGATCTCCGTACCCGGCCGGTCGATCCTCAAATGGTTTTTGGTGAGCTTTTCCGCCATGACGGTTGCGTTTTTGATCCTTTTGATTCCGCTGATCACCTATTGCAGAAATGTGTTTGTGGATCTGGAATTGGAAAAGTGCAGGCAGCAACTGGATACCGGAATTCATTCTCTGGAAAGCATTGCGGACAACGTCACCAATTTCTCGCAGCTTTTGTTGGAGGATTCGCGATTTTTCTTCCTGCGCTATGGCGACGGAAGCTATGACAGCGTGGATATCAATGTGCAGAGCCAGCTGAAAAATTATCTCAAGGGATTAAAGTTTTCCATGAGCCTGATTTCCGATTGTGTGCTGCAATTTACCAGTGACGTAGCAGTCACCTCAAACACAACGTTTTTCAATGGGATCAATAACTACTATCCCACCTATTTTTCTGTGGAGGAACTTGCATATGAGCAGTGGGAGGCGCTGTTGAAGGCGCGGAAAAACCGGTTTCTGCCCGTGCAGCATATCAAAACTCTCTCACGGGAATACGACGCTCTGGTTTATACGACACCGTGGGGAGACACGGCCTCTCTTTTCGTTTGCATGGACATTGGAAAAATCAAGGAGAGCTTCTTTTCCCAGACCGACTTTGCCCGCTGCTATTTTTCCATCCGGGACCGGGAAGGAACGTTGCTGTATTCCGAGAAACCAGCCCCTGCGGAAAAGTGCTACTCCGTGACCCAGGCTTCGTCGCTGCACAATTTTGCCATTACGCTGGAGATTCCAAAGGCCGCCTTTGCCGACCCATCCCGAACTGCTGCTCAGAGAGTTCATCATCCTGGCTCATGGCGAACGGTT
>CAJMLQ010000137.1 GCA_905214265.1 uncultured bacterium | reverse complement strand
GGCCGGGAAAATTTTATATTTTTTCACTGTCCTCTTGACGGGGAGCGGTTCAAAGAACCGGCGTCCTTTTTTTATCCTTTTACAATCAGGCTCATGGGATCAATCCACTCGCCGTCTTTTTTCATTCCCAGATGGAGATGCATTTCTTCAGAGGCTTCCACAATACTGGTATTGCCCACGGCCCCGATGACGTCGCCCATCTTGACTTCCTGGCCCTTTTTTACCTTCACATCCGAGGCGAGACCGCTGAAAATTGCGGTGATGCCCCCTGGATATTCGATCTCAATGGTAACGCCCCATTTGGAATCCTCCCGGATATCCGTCACCTTGCCATCATTGATGGATTTCACCGGCGTGCCTTCCGCCGCTTTGATATCGATGCCGTCATGGGTACGCCACTCCTTGAGAGTTTTGGACTTCACCAGTTCCCCGTTGCTGAAGGGGTTGAGAATGTCCCCGGAAACCGGCATCATGAAGGCTCCGGCGCTGGAAGAGCTTGAAGCGTTGTTGTTGGACTTCACAGTGGGAACGGAGCTTTCCGTTGTGCTGGAGGAGGGAAGCTCCTGTACAGGACCCTCAGAGGATTCCGGGGTTACCGTAGGAGTGTCCTTGGGGACTCCGGTTTCGGATCTGCCGATGGAATTGGTCTCAGGGATGGACCATTCGGTGTTGTTTTCCAGGGTGTTTGACTGGGAAGGCTCTCCCTCCGGGACCTGGTTTAAACGGGACAGGGTCAGGTAGGTCACGGTTCCGACCGCCACCACGCTGACTGCCAGCGCAATGTAAAAGCCCTTGGAAGCGCCCTTCGATTTGCCGAAGCTGAGTTTTTTCATTTGATACCATACCTTTCTTCTTGCGTTATTTCTGCCGCACAGCGGACCGGTATTAGGGCCGCCGCGGATTCTTGGACCAAGTGGGAGCCCGGCATTGCCGGACCGCGCCGTAACGGAGAAACGACCCGCTTTGGAATCGTTGGGTGCCGTTTCGAATATAGTGTTCACAGGAAGCCTTTTTTTATGCCGAAAAAACGCCCCTTTTTTTCCCCTTTTTTAAAAATGCCGATCCGAAACCGAAAAGCGCACATCTGGCAAACAATTTTTAGGAACTTGTTAGTTATATCAAAACATCTGACAGGTTTTTTGTAGGAACTGGCAAAAGAAAGGAAAAAAAGTAACCGGTATTTGAGAAAATGTGAAATATTTTAGCATAACAAAGTGTTTTTTATAAAAATCAATTGACTCTTTCTCGAAAACAATTTATAATAGAAGTCATCATCCGGAAAGAGAGAAAATTCCCGCCAAGCCGCGGGATTCCGGGAAAGTTGGAGGTATCGCAAATGAGCAGAGTGTACAATTTCAGCGCCGGCCCCTCGATGCTGCCGGAGGCAGTGCTGCAGAAGGCGGCCGCAGAGATGCTGGATTATCAGGGCAGCGGCCAGTCGGTTATGGAGATGTCCCACCGGTCAAAAACCTACCAGTCAATTATCGACAGCTGTTCCGCACTGCTGCGGGAAGTCCTGAACATCCCCGAGAATTATGAGATTCTCTTCCTTCAGGGCGGCGCGTCCTCACAGTTTGCCATGCTTCCCCTGAACCTGGCCACCAAGTCTGGCAGCGCTGACTTCGTGCTGACCGGCCAGTGGGCGAAAAAGGCGTATTCGGAGTGCAAAAAGCTGGCCAAGGCCCGGGAGGTTGCCTCTTCGGCCGACAAGACCTTTACTTATATTCCCAAGCTGGACCCGGCGAATTTTGACCCCAACGCCGACTATTTCCATATTTGCTACAACAACACCATCTACGGAACCCGCTTCACCGAGCTGCCAGATACCGGCAGCGTCCCGCTGGTGGCAGATATGAGTTCCTGCATCCTGTCCGAGCCAGTGGACGTGTCCAAATTCGGCGTCATTTACGCTGGTGCCCAGAAAAACATGGGCCCTGCGGGATTGACCGTTGTCATTATCCGCAAAGACCTCATCGGTGAACCTCGGGAGGGCACGCCGACCATGTTCACCTACAAGACCCATGCGGAAAACGGCTCCATGTACAACACCCCGCCTACCTACGCCATCTACATCTGCAAGCTGGTGTTGGAGTGGATCAAAAACGACATCGGCGGCCTGGAAGCAATGAAGGCCATCAATGAGAAAAAGGCTGCGTTGCTCTATGATTTCCTGGATTCTTCCAGCCTGTTCAAGGGCACGGTGGAAAAGGAATTCCGTTCCCTGATGAACATCCCCTTCGTCACGGGCAACGAGGAACTGGACGCCAAATTTGTCAAAGAGGCGACTGCCGCCGGATTTGTTAACCTCAAGGGCCACCGTACAGTGGGCGGTATGCGCGCTTCCATTTATAATGCCATGCCGGTGGAAGGCGTCGAGAAGTTGATCGCCTTCATGAAGCAGTTTGAAGCGGACAATGCCTGAGCCGCGGAAAGGATGACTTGCATGTATCAGATTCAGACCCTGAATAAGATTTCCCCGCTTGGGCTGGAAAAATTCGACCGCGCCTGCTACAGCTGGGGCGACGGCATTGAAAACCCCGATGCCATCTTGGTGCGGTCCGCGTCGATGCACGATATGGAGATTCCCGCATCTGTGGCGGCTATAGCCCGCGCCGGAGCTGGCGTCAACAACATCCCCCTGGATAAGTGCTCTCAGGCCGGTATTGTCGTTTTCAATACGCCGGGCGCCAACGCCAACGCAGTAAAAGAGCTGGTGCTGTTGGGCCTTTTGATGTCCGCCCGGAAGATCCAGCCCGCCATGGAGTGGATCCAGACTCTGAAGGGTCAGGGCGCCGAGGTCCCGAAGCTGGTGGAAAAAGGAAAAAGCCAGTTCGTTGGTCCGGAGCTCATGGGGAAAAAGCTGGGTGTCGTGGGCCTGGGCGCCATCGGCGTGCTGGTGGCCAA
Source organism: uncultured bacterium (assembly GCA_905214265.1). Classification (GTDB taxonomy): domain Bacteria; phylum Bacillota; class Clostridia; order Oscillospirales; family Ruminococcaceae; genus Merdivicinus. The sequence goes on along the minus strand of CAJMLQ010000137.1, from coordinate 4,563 downwards.
CGCGGCGGCCGCTTTGGGAATGACCGTTTATGGCTACGATCCCTATCTAAGCGTTGATGCCGCCTGGGGTCTGTCCCGGGAAACCATCCACGCCAAATCTCTGCGGGATATCTACGAAAATTGTGACTTTATTACCCTTCACGTCCCCTGCAACACCGAGACCAAAGGGATGATCAATGCCTCCTCCATCGCCATGATGAAGAACGGCGTCCGGATCCTCAACTTCGCCCGGGGCGAACTGGTGGAGACTGCCGACCTTCTTGCGGCCCTAGACGAGAAGAAAGTTACCGTTTACGTCACGGATTTTGCCGCCGACGAAATGCTGGGGCACAAGGGCGTCGTGGCGCTTCCCCATTTGGGTGCATCTACCCCGGAATCCGAGGATAACTGCGCCAAGATGGCCGTCGAGCAGATCATGAACTACCTGGAAACCGGCAATATCGTGAACTCTGTGAATCTCCCGGCAGTCAGCCAGCCCCGCAGCACCGCCTGCCGCATCTGCGTCATCCATAAGAATGTCAGCGGCATGCTCAACAAGATGTCTTCCGTTCTGGCCGAAGGAGGCATCAACATCGAAAATATGGTGAACGCCTCCAAGAAGGATTATGCCTACAGCATTTTTGATGTTGCCCAGAAAGTCGGTTCCGACGTAGCGGATAAGCTCAGCGCCATTCCGGACGTTATCCGTGTGCGGATCATCTGACCGCGCGCAACTTTCACAAAATCCGAAAACGGAACCCGGCCGGGTTCCGTTTTTTTGCGCGTATTTTGACAGAAATGGACAAGGTGCTTGCAATTCGATTGATTTCGCGGTATACTTGTACCATAATTTGAGGCAAAGGGTATACCATGTTTCGAAACAGGCAGAGCAAAAGAGGGGTCCCGGAGACGGGACCCCTCAAAAAAATGCTGGAAGCCTGTCTGGCGGAACGGAAAGGAAGTCTTTATGGAACAAACCCGCGAAAACAAAATGGGCACAACGCCCATGCTGAAGCTGATTCTGTCCATGTCGCTGCCCGCCATGTTTTCCATGTTGGTGCAGGCTCTTTACAACATTGTAGACAGCATTTTCGTCTCCCGCCTGGGGGTAAACGCCCTGGCAGCCGTGTCGCTGGCCTTCCCGATCCAGACGCTGCTCATCGCCGTTGCCGTGGGCACCGGCGTCGGTATCAACTCTCTCATCTCCCGCCGTCTGGGGGAGAAGAATGTGGACGCGGCGGACAAAGCTGCGACGCATGGCCTTTTTCTGGGCGTGTTCAGCTGGGTGCCGTTTCTGATCTTCGGCCTCTTTTTCTGCCGCCCTTATATGGCAGCTTTCAGTGAGACGGCCCAGGTCGTCGATATGGGCGTGGATTACCTGTCCATCGTCTGCACTCTGTCGATAGGCTGCATGGTAGAGATCATGGTGGAGAAGACACTCCAGGCCACGGGAAATATGATCTACCCCATGCTGTTCCAGCTCTCCGGCGCGATCACCAACATCATTTTGGATCCGGTTTTCATCTTTGGATATTTCGGTGTTCCGGCCATGGGTGTCGCTGGTGCGGCTATCGCGACGGTCATCGGGCAGTTTGTCGCACTGATCTTCAGCCTAGTTATCCTGTTTGCCAAATCCCACCAGGTTCGGATCACCCTTCGCGGTTTCCGTTTTAATGGGAAGACCATCCGGGACATCTATGCGGTGGGCCTGCCCTCTATTATCATGCAGGCTATCGGCTCTGTGATGAATATGGGCATGAACGGTATTCTGGCTACCTTTTCGGACACCGCCGTCGCCGTTCTGGGCGCGTACTATAAGCTGCAGTCCTTTGTCTTTATGCCGGTCTTTGGCTTGAATCAGGGGGTCATGCCGGTGCTGGGCTACAACTACGGCGCCCGAAAACGGCATCGCTTCACCTCCGCCATGAGAATCGGCTCCATCATTGCTTTGTTGATCATGGCCCTGGGGACCCTGCTGTTCTGGGTCATGCCGGAGCAGCTGCTGGACATCTTCAAGGAGGCCGGCCAGCAGAGCGCCGATCCGGAGCTGCTGCGCATTGGCGTTCCCGCGCTGCGGATCATCAGCCTCTGCTTTATTCCTGCGGCTCTGGGCATCATCTTTTCCACGGCCTTTCAGGCGACGGGCATGGGGGTGCGCAGCCTGATCATCTCCCTTTTGCGGCAGCTGGTCCTGATTCTTCCGGTGGCCTACCTGCTCTCTTTGACCGGAGAGGTTGTAAACGTCTGGTACGCTTTCCCCATTGCGGAGGCGGTTTCCCTGGTAGTCAGCATACTGTTCTACATCAGCCTCTACCGGAAACACATTGCGCACATCGAAGAGAAGGCGGACAGCTCTCGATAATGCTTGCAAATGCAGCGGATTTCTGTTATAATCAAAGGAAACGAAGAACGGCGAGGAGCGATCAAATTGGCACAACAGAAGAAAATGGTGGAGGAAATCACCTCCATGGACGAGGACTTTACCAAGTGGTATACCGACATCGTTAAAAAGGCGGAGCTGATCGATTATTCCAGTGTCCGCGGCTGTTATGTACTGCGCCCTTACGGGTATGCCATCTGGGAGAATATCCAAAAAATTCTGGACGCCCGCTTTAAAGAATTGGGTCATGAAAATGTCAGTATGCCTATGTTTATTCCTGAAAGCCTGCTCCAAAAGGAGAAGGACCACGTTGAGGGCTTCGCCCCGGAGGTGGCCTGGGTCACCCATGGCGGAGCGGAACCGCTTCAGGAGCGGCTCTGCGTCCGTCCTACTTCGGAGACTCTTTTCTGCGAGCACTACGCCCATGTGATCCACTCCTATCGCGATCTTCCCATGCTCTATAACCAGTGGTGTTCTGTGGTCCGCTGGGAAAAGACCACCCGGCCCTTCCTCCGCTCCATGGAATTTCTCTGGCAGGAGGGCCACACCATGCATGAGACCGCCGAGGAGGCTCGGGAAGAGACCCGGCGGATGCTGGACTGCTATGCGTCCTTCTGTGAGGACTCCCTGGCCATGCCGGTCCTGAAGGGCCGCAAGACCAAGAAGGAACAGTTTGCAGGCGCTGAGGCGACTTATACCATTGAGGCCATGATGCACGACGGCGTCGCCCTCCAGTCCGGTACCTCCCACTATTTCGGCGACGGTTTCGCCCGGGCCTTTGACATCCAGTTCACCGGCCGGGATAACAAACTGTCGTATCCTCATCAGACCTCTTGGGGCGTCTCCACCCGGCTTATCGGCGGCATCATCATGACCCACGGCGACGACAACGGCCTGGCCCTGCCCCCGGCGGTTGCCCCAATCCAGGTCATCATCATTCCCATCGCCCAGCACAAAGAGGGCGTTCTGGAAAAGGCCCGGGAATTGGCCGCCCGGCTTAAGGGCCTTGCCCGAGTCAAGGTGGACGATTCCGACAATTCCCCCGGCTGGAAGTTTAGCCAGTATGAGATGAAGGGCGTGCCCCTGCGTTTGGAGATCGGCCCCAAGGATATGGAGCAGAATCAGTGCGTTCTGGTCCGTCGGGATAACCGGGAGAAGCTGGTGGTCTCGCTGGATCAGCTGGAGTCTGCGATTCCCGCGGCGCTTCAGGCGGTCCATGACGGCCTTTATGCCAAGGCCCTCCAGAACCGGGAGGCTAAGACCTATACCGCTCATAACTGGAAGGAATTCCTGGAGATTGCCAACGCCGGCAACGGCTTCATCAAGGCTATGTGGTGCGGCGATGTGGAGTGCGAAAACAAGATCAAGGATCTCACCGGTATCAAATCCCGCTGCATCCCCTTTGAAGAAGAGCACATCAGCGATACCTGCGTGTGCTGCGGCAAGCCTGCGAAACATATGCTTTACTGGGGACGGCAGTACTAAAAAGCAAATCCCGTCCGATTGTGGACGGGATTTTTCTTTTTTTACAAATTTTACTTGCAAAGTATCGGAAAATGTCGTAAAATGGAGATGATAAACCGACGTGTTTTCGCCGGTTTGGATTTCATCCAGGAGGGATATTTTGATGAACGCATATGCTAACATTTCAAAGGAGCTGAAAAGCGCCCTGGAAAAGAACAGCGTCACGAAAAAGCTGCTTTCACTTGACCTGGTCATTCTTTTCGCTTCCATCGGACTCCAGTTTTTCTTCTGGCTTTTGAATCAGTGGGTTTCCTGGGTCTTCGTCAGCAATTTTATCAGCCTGTTTTCTACTGTGTTCTACTATGTGATGATCGCCGGTATGCTTTTGACCATTGCCAACCGGAAGGATCAACTGCTCGCTTTTGGCTGCTGGGCTTATGCGGCTTTCCAGTTTATTACCTTTCTTCGCCGCCTGCTCTATCGCTATGCGCATTACTTCAGCCTGTCCATCTTTTTTGTCATCATCCTGTGGGCTGGCCTGGGTCTGCTGGCATTTTTTGCGGCGAATCCTGACAAGATGCCCAAGCTGAATAGGCCAGTGCATCCTGTCATCCCTCCTCAGGGCGGGAACAGCCAGTGGAATAATTCGCAAGCCTCTGTGCCGCCTCAGCAGAACGCAGCCCCTCAGTGGAACAATGCTCCCCAAACCTCCGTACCTCCCCAGCAGAACGCGGCCCCTC
>CAJMLQ010000136.1 GCA_905214265.1 uncultured bacterium | reverse complement strand
CCCTTAATAATGTCAATCAGGCCAAAGATTACACCCTTCCGATCGAAGTGACCAAAAAGACGGAGGATGCGGATTACAATATCAACAGCTGGTCGAACACCGAGGTTACGCTGACCTTTGACAAGATCGTGACGAAGCAGTTTACACTGGAAATCTCGACGCCAAAGCTGAGTGCGGCCGATGGCTATATTTTGGAAAAGCCCTATGCAGATCTGGAGACCATCACGGTCAGCGGCCCGCAGAATGTGGTCAGCCGGATCGACCGGTGTGTCATGGTGCTGGACAATGAAGGAGAGCTGGTAGATTCTCTGACGGTATCCGGGACGCCTACGCTGCTGGACAAAAACGGTGCTGCGGTGATATCGGAGCATCTGTCGGTGGACCCCGGAACAGTGGAAGTGACGGTACCGGTCTACCGGACCAAGAAGCTGACGCTGGAGCCGCAGTTTGTCAATGTGCCCAAGGGCTTTCCGCTGGATAAGCTCCGGTACACCCTTTCTCAGAACGCGATTATGGTGGCAGCGGCCAATGACATCGTTGACAATCAGGATTCGGTGATTCTGGGGCCCATCGATTTCCGTACAGTGGATATCGGAAAAGAAATGTCCCTGGATGTGACGCTGCCTGCAGGATTCATTAATACGGAAAATGTTACCAGTGTCACCATTACCTTCCCGACTTATGGGCTGACGTCCAAGACCTTTTCCGTTCCCAAGAGCAACTTCGTTTTCGAAAACGTGCCTTCCGGTTATGAGGCAGTCTTGGCGATGAATCTGCTGGAAAATGTAAAAATTGTTGGAGACAGCACGATCATCAGCGCAATGACGTCGGACGATCTGGTCGCTTCCATCGATTTATCACAGGTTACGGCGAAAAAGGGCCAGTACACGGTCCCGGTTCGGGTATACTGTCAAAATCGGGTGCTTGCATGGGCGGTTGGAGAGTATACGACGGTCATTACACTGCGGGAAAAAACGGAGTAAGGAATAATGAGAACAGCCGGTACAAGCGTACCGGCTGTTTTGGTATGCGGAATATACTTTGATGGATCGGGGCTACTGACTGCAAAGATTGAAAAATCCTTTGTTTTTTCGAAATTCAGTGATAGAAGATCCAGCGAAAGCCGTTTATAATTGGAAAGAAGAAACGGCGCTTGCCGGAGGGAAACACAGGGAGGAAATTTTGTTGAAATACGTACTGGGAATTGACACTGGCGGGACTTACACAGATGCGGTCCTTTACGACGCTGACAGCAGGCAGATCGCTGCGTTCGGCAAGGCTCCGACTACTCGGGAGAATCTGGCGGTTGGAATTGGCGCTGCCATCGACCGGCTGCCAGCGCAGGAGCTTAAGCAGGTGGCGTTTCTGTCGCTGTCCACCACGCTGGCCACAAACGCCTGCGTCGAGGACCGGGGTGGCCGGGCAAAATTGATTTTTATTGGCGCAGAACGGCCGGTCGTCAAAGAGACGGGATGGAAGTACGGCCTTCCCGACGCGAAGGAGATTCTGTTTCTGGATGCAGAAATCCGCTCTGACGGAACGGTGGAGCGAGAACCGGATTGGCAGGGCTTTCTGGAAAAGGCGGAACGTTTTCTGGAGGATGCGGATTCGGCGGCAGTTGTGGCTTATCAGGGAATCCGCAATCCTGCGTTGGAGCAGACAGCAAAAAAGCTGATCCGGGAGAAATTCGGGCTGTTCACGGTATGCGGGCATGAGCTATTCTGGAGCCTCAACTATGTGAAACGCGGGGCAGGAGCGCTTCTGAACGCCCGGTTAGTACCAATCATTACGGATTTTCAGCAGGCGATCCACGAGACGGTGCGGGCCCGGGGGATCGATGTTCCGATCGTCATTGTCAGGAGCGATGGAACTCTGATGACCGAGCAATTTGCACTGGAGCGTCCGGTGGAGACGATTCTCTGCGGTCCAGCGGCCAGCATTCTGGGAGGCGTAGCGCTTTCCGGCAGATCAGACAGCATGGTGGTCGACATGGGAGGGACCACCACTGACATCGCTATGGTTTTGGGTGGAAAGCCGGTGAAGCGGGACGGAGGTATTTCCATCGGGAAATGGGATACCTTTGTGAATTCGGCCTTCATTCACACGCTGGGGCTGGGGGGAGACAGCCGGGTCCACATCGGAAAAGAAGGGCTTTCGGTGGGACCGGAACGGGTGATACCCCTTTGTACTGCCGCTTCCCGTTGGGAGACGGTCCGGGATTCTCTCCGGGAACTGGCGGAGTCGGCGCGGAAGTCCAAGCATCCCCTGCAGGAATTTTTCTGCCTAGTCCGGGGTCAGGCGCAGGATACTTCTTACACTGAACGGGAGCAGCGGATCTGCGCGGCGCTGGCGGATGGGCCGCTGCGGATCGACCGGCTGGCGGAGGCGGCTGGTTCGGATCTTTATGCGCTGGATACCAGGCGGCTGGAAAGGGAAGGCGTGGTGCTCCGGTGCGGCTTTACGCCGACGGACGCCATGCATGTGCTGGGGGATTTCACAAAATTTGACGCAGAAGCTTCCCGGCTGGCCGCCGGCTATTTTGCAGGGGCGCTGGAATTAGAGACAGAGGCGTTTTGCCGCATGGTTTACGAGCAGGTGGAGCGGACGTTGTACATTCATCTGGTTCAGGCTCTTTTGGAAAATCAGGACTCGGATTTTCGGAGAGGGTTGGACGCAGGGCTGCGGAAGATGATTGAAGAAGGCTGGGATCGGCGGAAAGAGCCGGGGATCCTCCACTTTTACGCAAGGACACCGCTGACGTTGGTAGGGGTAGGCGCTTCTACCCATTTGTTCCTGCCGGAAGTCGCGGCTGCGCTGGGGGCGGAATGGACAGTTCCGGAGAACGCTGCTGTGGCAAACGCCGTGGGGGCGGCAGCCTGCAATATTTCGGCAGAGGTGGCAGCGGAACTGGTACCGGAAGAGGATGGAAACGGATATTACATCTATACACCCCGTGGACGGGCCTATGCGCCGGATTATGACGCAGCCTATGCAGCTGCGGTTGAGGCCTCTTGCCGAGAAGTGAAGGAGGAGGCCGCACGACGGGGCGCTCGGGGCGAGCTTTCCGTGTCCTGGAGGGAAGATGCGAAAACTGCTCGGATTGGAGAAGGTGGATCGCAGGAAATCTGTATTTCTCTCAGAATTATCGCAGCGGCAACGGGGAGCGCTGGATTTTGAAACAGCACGCCGCCGGATGAAACAGGAAGGGTTTTCATCCGGCGGCGCGTATTTTATAAAAACATTCAGAAAGCAAAAGGCAATTTAACTGATTTAGCGGGCTTGGTCAGGAGCCGTATACGGATGCGAATGATTTTCCAAGAGCTTCAGCCCCAAGACAAGTACGACGGGAAGGTAGATCAGCATGGGGTATTCGTATCTGCAATAATATCCATTTGTCGGACCTGTGATGAAGATCAGCAGCTGTACGAACATTGGCGCGCAGTAAATGATCCCAGGAAGGCATTTCCGCCGCAGGCAGTAACACAGAAAGAGAAGGGCCGCCCAAATATAAAATGCCGGAGATTTCAGCAGAAAAAGCAGGGGCAGGTTAAAGATGTCTTCCCGAAGCATTTCAAAGCTGTTTCTGGCGTCGTTCAAATTCTTGGGCAGATGGTAGTCTGTTTGTAGGGATTTGTTGAGTTCCTCCATCTTATATTCCCCCCAGCCGTAGCTGAAATAGTTGAGTGAAGTCTGCCCGGGATAAAAATATTGATAATAGTTGTTCATCGTGGCCTGCACGTAAATGCCCGGGTGACGCAAAAGCATTTGGAACCAAACGCCGAAATATTCTTTTAGGTCTTCCGGCGTCCCGTGATACGTTCCTTTTACGGGATCGGAGATATCCGGGTCATAACTGGACGCCAGGCTTTCATAATCCAAAACATGGTCGATAATTTCAATTTCAGAATCAGACAGGTCGTCTCCTGCATCCCGCACATATCTGGCCGTTTGCTGAAAGGGGACGGAAAGCATTTCCCGAACAGAGCCAGGCTCCACATCCAACAGCGGAAACAGGATTTCGCTGAGTCCAGCTGAAGTGAGAACTGCCAGCACCAAATAAGAGAAAGCCGCCCAACGGAATTTTTTATAAAACAGGGCGATCAGCAGGGTGAAGATTATCACGTACTTTCCGTCGTTTCGGAATACGGTCACTCCAATAATGGAGAGGGCAAAAACGGCATAGTCCCATTTCCTTTTCAGAAGCCCGGACTGTATCAGTTTAAAGAGCAGAATATAGAACAGCGTCAAGAAAGCGGAATAAAAGACGTCTTTTGCGACGAGAAACAAGTAGGAGGAGATTCTGGGATGAATGCAGTAATACAAAACAATGCCAACCGTCAGGACATTATTGGCCTTGATTTCAACTAAGGCTCCTACCGCGTACGCAATCACAGCACACAAAAACACCGTTTGAACCAGGCAGTACAAAAAAATCCCGATGTTGCAGCTGCCGATCATTTCTCCAATCCGCAGAAAGAGGGAGAGAAAAAGCGTATGAACAACAGGATGGTGGTTGGTGAGTCCCGCTTCGTTGAATCCCTGTGAAATCTGATAGCCGGTGTCTCCCATAAAAATTGCCGGATAGGATAAGACCATGTATGGAATATTGACGATCATCATTGTGCAGAACACGGTCCGGACAGGATGTTGGCGCAACAGTGTCATGTACATTCGTGCCAGCCTGCCGGCGGCGCGGATCAATCCGGAGTTTTTTTTGTCGTGGGCATGCGCCGGTTCGCTTGAAACCGAGGTTTCGTCCAGAAAACGATACAGATAAAATATGGCGATATAAAAGACGAGATACCAACAAACACCCTGTACAAGAGAAAGCAGACAGTCTGTCGCGCTTCCAATGATCAGGCCCCAGCTGTCGGTTTTTTCAAATGACCGACCGAAGACCATGAACAGGGCAAAAATCAGCGCAGCGGCATGGCACCAAAAATTCTGAAAACGCTGTTTATCTGTGCAGGGAGCCGCTTGGTCTTTATCGGTCTGCCTGCTTTTTTGAAACGATAACATCCAGATGCTCCTCCAATGGGTAAAGATCCGATATTCTTATTCCGAATGGTCCTTATCAGACATTCGGTTTTCGATAATCCCCAGCAGGGAGAGCCGGAATTCAAATTCCCGTTTTTCCTTCTGTCGGATGGAATCTAGAACCATTCCGTTGAAGAACGAAAGGAGCGCGGCCAACGCGGTGAATCCACATACGATTAGCGTGGGGAAATGTTGGACCAATCCGGTCTGCCGAAACGGGATCCATACATAGGGAAGGAAAAAAGCGGCATCGATCAGGAGCAGGACCACTGCGATCAGAGAAAAGAATTGAAACGGCTTATAGTTCTTAAAAAGATTTAAAATGGTCCGTAATACCTTGAAGCCATCGCGGAAGGTGTTGAGTTTTGACTCGCTGCCTTCCGGCCTGTCTCGGTATTCGATCACAACATTATCCAGCGCCATGTTCATGGAAATCGCGTGAATCGTCATTTCCGTTTCAATTTCAAATCCTCTGGAGAGTACGGGAAAGGTCTTGACAAACCGGTGGCTGAAGGCCCGGTAGCCGGTCATGATGTCTTTGACGTTGCTTGTGAAAATGTGATTGATGCAGAATCTAACCAGGGAGTTGCCAAAGTTGTGAAACGGCCGCTTATTCTCTTGAAAATAAGTGGAGGACAGCCGGTCCCCGACTACCATATCCATCCTCTGATGTAGGATTTTGCCGGCCATTTCCGGTGCGAACTCCGCCGGATAGGTGTCGTCCCCGTCGGTGAGAATGTAACATTCCGCCTCGATATCCTGAAACATTCTGCGGACCACGTTGCCTTTACCCTGCTGGTACTCATAGCAGACAATTGCACCTGCTTCCCGAGCACATTGATCCGTACCGTCGGAAGAATTGTTGTCATAGACATAGATCCTTGCTTCCGGCAAAGCCTTTCGAAAATCCTCGACTACTTTTTTTACAGTCTTTGCTTCGTTATAGCAAGGAATCATAACCGCAATCTTGTCCATCTTTTCAGGATTCCCCTTCCGTTTAAAACATACGCTCTTTTTCCGCAGCAAAGAGAGCATTGACAGTCTGCTCTCTTTGTATTCGTTAGTTTCGAAACGGGTATTTCGATAAATACAAAAACATTATATCATTTTTTTCGCTTATTTCAACACTTTCCCACGCATTTCTCCGATTTCAGCAAAATGATCTGAAACAAAAAAGACCGCCCCATAATAGGGCGGTGACTTAAGAAAACATTGAAGCAAAAGGCGGTTTAGCTTGACGGCTATGCCGTCTTTTGCTGTTTTTGAGTTGTATTGTGGGCTTCTTCGATAGCCCGTGTAAAGTCAAATGCACCGATGAAGTTATAGACAATGGTGATCTCCCTTGTCTTGGATTTCTTGTCTGCGTGGGACACTTCGATGCGGTCAATAAATTCTCGGAGAACTGCCGCGTCAAGCTCCTGCATATCCGTGTACTTCTTCACCGCTGTGACAAATGCCTTGGCGTTGGTTTTCTGCTGCTCCTGCTGTTTCAGCTCCTTGCGCAAAACCTCTGCCATAGATTTAAGGTTGCTCTGTTCCAGCTCGTAGTCATGGGACATTTTGATAAATCTGTCATCGGACAGCTTACCCATTACATTGTCCTCATACAATCTGGAAATGATACGGTCAAGCTCTGCAATGCGCTTATCAGCTTTTGCCAGCGTATCACGCTTACGCGCAAATTCCGCGTCACGATCTCGCATACTGATGTCTGCCGCTTCTTGCATAAACTCGGCTTCATGCTGGCTCACATACTGTATGGCTTCGCGCAGATTCTTTAGCACGATTTCATGCAGTACCACATTTCTGATCGAATGTGTTGTGCATAGGTCTTTCCCCTTGCGGTAGGTGGAGCAGATAAAGTATTTCTGTTCCTCCGTAAAATTGGTGGCGCGGCATTGATACATCTTGCCGCCGCACTCTGCACAGTAGAGCAGCCCGGAGAAGATACCCATATCACCCATCTTGGTAGGACGGCGGCGGGATTTGCGGATATTCTGGACAATAATAAATACGCTTTCCTCGATGATCGCGGGCTGGGTGTTCTCAAAGATTACCCAATCCGCAGGATCGTTCCAGAGCTTCTTTTTGCTCTTGTAGGATTGCTTCGTTGTCTTGAAGTTCACTGTGTGTCCCAGATAGTCCACGCGTTCCAAAATGCGGGAAACGGTTTCATTTGTCCACTTGTACGGATCAGCCGTAGGCTTGTTGCTGGCTGGCAGCCCTTTGGAATGAGCATAAGCAGTAGGATTCAAAATCTGATGCTGTTTCAGCCACTTGGCAATTTGTGTAGGTCCCAAACCGTCAACACAGAGGGAGAAAATCTTTTGCACAACCGCTGCGGCTTCTTCATCAACGATCCATTTCTTTTTGTCCTCCGGGTCTTTGATATACCCGTATGGGGGAATGGTAGTCAGATGTTCGCCGGATTT
>CAJMLQ010000135.1 GCA_905214265.1 uncultured bacterium | reverse complement strand
CTGGTTTCTGCATTACCGACGACGAGGCGGTACGGGAAGCCTCCTATCAGGAAATCGTCCGGCGGTATTACCACGCGCTGTGTGATCGGCGGACTGGCCGCGGCGGGGATGAGGCGGTTTACAAGGTGGAGCTGCTGATGAAGCAGGCGAAAATCGATACGGAACGGCGGAAGGTCGTCCGGGCGGCGGTGAATCGCGCTGCGGAGACCGGCATGCCCGCCGCGGCAATCCAGCTGCCGGACGGTACGGTGGTGACGGGGAAGACCTCCTCTCTGCTGGGGGCGTCTTCGGCGGCGCTTTTAAACGCTCTGAAGGCCCTGGGCGGCATCGACGATGGAATCCACCTGATTTCCCCGGCTACCATTGAGCCGATCCAGGACCTGAAGGTCAATCATCTGGGCAACCACAACCCGCGGCTGCACACCGACGAGGTGCTGATCGCGCTGTCCATCAGCGCAGTAACCAATGAGGCGGCAGAAACTGCCATGCAGCAGCTGGGGGCACTGAAGGGCTGCGAGGCTCATTCTTCGGTGATTCTTTCCCAAGTGGACGACTCAGTCTTCCGTAAGCTAGGTGTAAACCTCACCTGTGAGCCGGTGTATCAGACCAAGAAGCTCTACCACAAATAAACGGCGGCAGATGCCGCTTCCCCCGGCGCTCCAAAAGGAGTCCGGGGGTTTTGGCCTTTTGCTGAAAATGGAAAAGCTTGCAAAATTCCGGAAAGTATACTAAAATAAAAGAGTTGACTTCGGGGAACCCTTTTCCCGACAAGAATTTGTTTTTGGAGGATCACATGGCGAAACGAAATCAGGAATACGGGAACGAGAGCATTTCCTCCCTCAAGGGCGCGGATCGGGTACGGAAGCGTCCGTCGGTCATTTTCGGTTCCGACGGGCTGGAAGGCTGCGAGCACTCCTTCTTTGAGATTCTCTCCAACTCCATCGACGAGGCGCGGGAAGGGTTCGGCAGCCGGATTTTGGTCACCCGCTGGGAGGATAACACACTGGAGGTCCAGGACTTCGGCCGAGGTATCCCGGTGGACTGGAACAGCAAGGAGCAGCGGTTCAACTGGGAACTGGTGTTCTGTGAGCTGTACGCTGGAGGAAAATATAAGGAGCGGGGGGATAACTACGAGTTTTCCCTGGGGCTCAACGGCCTGGGTTCCTGTGCGACTCAGTACGCTTCGGAATTCTTCGATGTTACCGTCATCCGGGACGGATTCCAGTATGATCTTCACTTTGAAAAGGGCGAAATCGCCGGAGAGATGAAAAAGACTCCCACCAATCAGAAAAAGACCGGCTCCCGTCAGCGCTGGCGGCCGGATCTGGAGGTTTTTACCGATATCGCCATCCCCACGGAGTTCTTTCTGGATACGCTGAAAAAGCAGGCAGTGGTCAACCAGGGCCTGACTTTTGAATTCACTGATCACACAGCGGACGGAGCCAAGAAATATGAGTTCTGCTATCAAAATGGGCTGACCGACTATCTTAAGGAATTGCTTGGGGAAGAAGAGGCACTGACCGACATCCAATACTGGGAAGCCGAGCGGGTCGGCCGGGACCGGGAGGATAAGCCTGACTACAAGGTGAAGCTGTCGGTGGCGGTGGCTTTCTCCAACCGGGTGCAGGTGGCGGAATACTACCACAACTCCAGCTTTCTGGAGCACGGCGGCTCTCCGGAGCGGGCGGTCCGGCAGGCCTTTGTCTCCCAGATCGACGCCTATTTGAAGCAGAGCGGGAAGTACCTGAAAAACGAATCAAAGATTTCCTTTGCCGATGTAGAGGATTGTCTGGCGTTGGTATCCAGCTCCTTTTCCACGGTGACGTCCTATGAAAATCAGACGAAAAAGGCCATTACCAACAAGTTCATTTATGAGGCGATGACTGATTTTCTGAAGCATCAGCTGGAGATCTGGTTTTTGGAGAATCCTATGGAGGCGAATAAAATCGCCGAGCAGGTGCTGGTCAACAAGCGAAGCCGGGAGAATGCGGAAAAGACCCGGTTAAACCTAAAAAAGAAGCTCCAGGGAACCCTGGACATGACCAACCGTGTCCAGAAATTCGTGGACTGCCGGACCCGGGACGTGGGACGGCGGGAGCTCTTCATTGTGGAGGGCGACTCGGCGCTGGGGTCCTGCAAGATGTCCCGGGATGCGGAGTTCCAGGCCATTATCCCGGTGCGGGGAAAGATTCTCAACTGCCTCAAGGCGGATTACGATAAAATTTTCAAAAATGAGATCATTACGGACCTTCTAAAGGTGCTGGGATGCGGCGTAGAAGTCAAGTCCAAGGCTAACAAGGAGCTGGCCAGCTTCGATCTTTCCGCCCTCCGGTGGAACAAGGTGGTTATCTGCACCGACGCCGATGTGGACGGTTTCCAAATCCGGACCCTGATCCTTACCATGCTTTACCGGCTGACGCCTACCCTTATCGAAAAGGGTTACGTTTATATTGCCCAATCGCCCCTTTACGAGATCACCACCAAAAAGCGGACCTACTTCGCCTACAACGAAGTGGAGCGAAGCCAAATCATGGAAATGATCGGCGATGAGAAGTTCTCCATCCAGCGGTCCAAGGGCCTTGGCGAAAACGATCCGGACATGATGTGGCTCACTACCATGAACCCGGAGACCCGCCGGGCTATCAAGATCACACCGGAGGACGCCCAGCAGACGGCCCAGCTTTTCGACCTGCTTCTGGGAGATGACCTCCAGGGGCGGAAGGACATGATCGCCGAGCATGGGCATGAGTATCTGGACATGCTGGACATTTCCTGACCGGGTTCCGGAAAGAATACCGTAATACTGGAAGCGGGGACGTCCCGCTGCGAAATGGAGATTCAATATGCCGAAAAAAACCACAGAACACAAAAAAATGGTTTCCGGGAACGCATATATCAAGGACGCGGGGTTGGTGGTTCAGCAGCCCATCACTGAGATGCTCCAGGAGAACTACATGCCCTATGCCATGAGTGTCATCGTATCCCGGGCGCTGCCGGAGATCGACGGGTTCAAGCCCGCCCACCGGAAGCTTTTGTACACCATGTATCAGATGGGGCTTTTGACCGGGCCCCGGACCAAATCCGCCAATGTGGTGGGGCAGACCATGCACCTGAACCCTCACGGCGACCAGACCATTTATGAGACTATGGTCCGGCTGGCCAGGGGGAACGAGTCCCTGCTTCATCCTTATGTGGACTCTAAAGGGAATTTCGGAAAGGCTTACTCCCGGGACATGGCCTACGCGGCCTCCCGGTACACGGAGGTTCGGCTAGAGAAAATCTCCGCCGAGCTGTTCCGTGATATCGGGAAGAACACGGTGGATTTCGTCCCCAACTACGACAACACCACCACGGAACCGGTGCTGTTCCCTACGACGTTTCCGGCAATCCTGGTTAACAACAACGTGGGAATCGCGGTATCCATGGCCAGCTCCATCTGCTCGTTTAACCTGACGGAAGTCTGCGAAAGCGCCATCGGGTTGCTTAAGGACCCGGATTTTGACATCAGCGAGACGCTGAAGGGGCCGGACTTCCCGGGCGGCGGCTTCCTCATCCACGATCCGGCGGAGCTGCGGCGGATTTACGAGACCGGGCGGGGTTCGCTTCGGGTGCGGGGACGGTATCATTACGACAAGGCGGCAGGCTGCATTGAGGTCACGGAAATTCCGCCTACCACGACGGTGGAGGTGATTATTGACAAGATCATCGAGCTGGTCAAGGCGGGCAAGGTGCGGGAAATCGCCGATGTCCGGGACGAGACCGATCTTTCCGGTCTGAAAATCGCCATTGAGACCAAGCGGGGCGCGGATGCCGACAAGCTGATGCAAAAGCTGTTCCGGCTGACTCCGCTGGAGGACAGCTATTCCTGCAATTTCAACGTCCTTATCGCCGGGATGCCCAAGGTGCTGGGCGCCCGGGGAATCTTGCTGGAATGGATCGATTTTCGGAAGGGGTGCGTGGCGCGCCGGATCCGGTTTGACTTGAAAAAGGCGGAGGACAAACTGCATCTGCTTCAGGGGCTGGGAAAGATCCTGCTGGATATCGACAAGGCCATCCGGATCGTCCGGGAGACCGAGGAAGAGGAAGAGGTCGTGCCAAACCTGATGATTGGGTTCGGCATCGACGAGGTGCAGGCGGAATATGTGGCGGAGATCAAACTGCGGCACTTGAACCGGCAGTACATTCTGGACCGGCTGAAGGAAACCCAGGATCTGGAGAAGGCCATTGCGGAGATGCAGGACATTCTGAAAAGCCCCCGAAAGATTAACCGGATCATTATAGACGAGCTGCAGGACGTGGCCAAAAAGTATGGCCAGCCCCGGAAGACCCTGTTCATCTATGCGGATGAGCTGGAGGAGTATCAGGAAGAAGAGGAAACGCCGGATTATCCGGTGCATCTCTTTGTGACGGCGGAAGGATATTTCAAGAAAATCACCCCTCAGTCTTTGCGGATGAGCAATGCGCAGAAGCTGAAAGAGGGAGATGCGATCACGCTCCAGGCCGAGACGACCAATCGGGCAGAGCTGCTGTTTTTCACCGACCGGGCCCAGGTTTACAAGGCCAAGGCGTCGGATTTTTCAGAGACCAAGGCCAGCGCCATGGGGGATTTCGTGGCCTCCAAGCTGGGATTTGACGAAGGGGAGCGGCTGGTTGGAACGGTGATCACCCTGGACTACAAGGGGGACGTTCTGTTTTTCTTTGAGAACGGCAAGGTCTCCAAGGTTCCAATAAACGCCTATGAGACCAAGACCAACCGGAAAAAGCTGCAGAAGGCGTATTCGGACAAGTCGCCGCTGGTATATCTGGCGGCCCCAGGGGAAGGGAGCGAATATGTTCTGACCTCCAGTCAGAAACGAAAGCTGATCTTCAATCCAGATATGATCGCGGCAAAAGCTACCAGGGACAATCAGGGTGTGGCGGTCCTGACCCTAAAAAAGAACGGTTTTGTGGAAAAGGTGGAACCGCTGACGGAAACCACTTTCGTTTCGCCTCACCGTTATCGGACCAAGACCCTTCCAGCGGCCGGTGCGCTCGTTCGGGAAGAGGATCTAGGCGAACAGCTTACTCTGGGAGAATAAACGGCGTCCCACTTTCCCTGCTAAAGCAGAAGAAAGTGGGACGTTCTGTGTTTGTTGAGATGAAATCAGGCCCAGGTAAAATGGCTGGTTCCGGCGCCGATCTCGAAGTGGTATTTGACGATTCCCAGGTCAATGCCGGAGTAGAAGCCACCGGTAGCTTTTGCCTGCACAGTCGAAGCAGACTGAATGAAGAAAAATTTTTGTTGGTTGGTGGCAGTGGGAGCCAGTATCGCCGATTCCATCCCGCGGAGAAACCAGTCCGGAACCGGGGTTTCTGCGCGGCAGAGGGAATCCAGGGGTTTGCTCCGGTGAGGAACGCCCTGGGTGGCGCCGTACCCCAGGGCGATCACACAGAGGAGCTTTTCCCCCGGGTTCCTTTGGATGGCGCACCTGCCGCGGCGGAAGGTCAACGCTACCCAGCAGGTGTTGAGGCCCAGCATCTGTGCTTTCAGGACCAAGCGTTCCCCATAATAACCAATCTTTTCTTCCAGCTCCGGACCTTTGGGACCGACCAGAGCCAGATAGTTCCGGACACCGCTGAATTTGCCGTAATGGGGCAGAAAGCCCTGAAAAGCGGCGGGCTCTTCGGTCACCAGCTGAATATGCAGGCCGCCCTCCCGGTTGCAGGCATCTGTTTCCGCCTGCAGGGCTTGGATGATTTCCGGCTCCAGGGGGCGGGAAGTATAGCTTCGGACGGAGTGGCGGGCTTTGACTGCTTCGAAAAGTTCCATGATAATTCCTCCTATTGGCTGTTTATTCTTCTTCAATATGCGGATAACCGGCTTCAGCCGCTTTCCGGATGATGGTGTCGGCCAGGTCCGCTAATTTTTTCAGATGGCTCCAGCCGCTGCGGCTGACGTCGGCGTAGTAGTAATTGCGGGTTCCTTTGCGGTACATCCGGACAATTCCGGATTCCTTCAAAATCCGCAGATGATGGGATACCGCCGGACGGGAAAGATGGGTTTTAACGGTAATCTCCGGGACACGCATTCCAATTGCCTCATTTTCCAAAATGGAGAGGAAAATATGCTGGCGCGTTTTATCGCCCAGGGCGAGGAAAATCTTTCGGGATTCCCGGAATTCTTCAGCCAATATGCGGCGCTGGCGGATACATTCCTCCATGACGAGCCTCCTTTATTGGTTTAATCTTCTTTACCATTATAACAGAAAAAAGGGCGGTTGGCACAATGGGAAAGAAAATCGAGACAAAAAACAGACGATCAGAAGATTTCCTTAATATTTGGAGAAGGGGTTGCTTTTTGGCCGGGGAATTGTTACCATAAAAATAGAAAACCGTTGATGGGAGGATAACATGGTTAGTGTTTTGATCATGAGCGCCGGATCATCCAGCCGGATGAACGGCGTGGATAAACAACTGCTGGAGCTGGACGGAAAACCAGTGCTGCGGCGGAGCGTGGAAGCGTTTTTGGGAATTTCGGAGATTGGGGAGATCCTGGTCGTTTCCGGAGAGGCTGCGGCGGAAGGCTACCGGAAGGCCCTGGAAGGGCTGCCGGTGCGGGTCGTGGCAAAAGGCGGCGCGACCAGGCAGCAGTCAGTGTTCGGCGGGATGGAGGAAGTTTCGCCGGAGGCGGATTTTGTGGCGATCCACGACGGCGCCCGGCCGCTGGTCCGAAAAGAGGACATCCGACGGGTGCTGGAGGACGCCGGAAAGTATGGAGCAGCGGTGCTGGGGGTGCGGGTCAAGGACACCATCAAAGAGACGGAGAACGGCATAATCTGCGGGACGCCGGACCGGAGCCGCTTATTTCAGGTACAGACGCCTCAGGTCTTTCGCAAACAGGAGTACCTGGAGGCGATGAAGACCGCCCTTCAGGAGAATTTGGATTTTACCGATGACGCACAGTTGTTTGAGCGCACTGGGCGGCTGGTCCATCTGACGGAGGGCAGCTACAGCAACCTGAAGATTACAACACCGGAGGACCTTTACGCTGCGAAAGGGTTTCTCCGGAAGGAAATGGAGGAAGAACCGATGCTTCGAATCGGACGGGGATATGATGTACACCGGCTGGTGCCGGGGCGAAAGCTGATTCTGGGCGGGGTGGAAATTCCATGGAAGCTGGGGCTTTTGGGTCACTCTGATGCCGATGTGCTGCTTCACGCCGTTATGGACGCCATGCTGGGAGCGTTGGCGCTGGGGGATATTGGGAAGCATTTTCCGGACAATGATCCCGTTTATGCCGGAGTGGACAGCCGGGTACTGCTGCGACAGGTCGCGGCGCTTATTCGAGAACGGGGCTACGCGGTGGGAAACCTGGACGCTACGGTCGTGGCGCAGGCTCCGAAGCTGCGGCCCTATATTGACGCAATGCGGGAGACCATCGCGGAGGACTTGGAAATTTCTCCGGCGCTGGTCAGCGTCAAGGCAACGACGGAGGAGGGTTTGGGCTTCACCGGCTCCGGCGAAGGGATTGCCTCCGATGCCGTTTGCCTTCTCTGCCGGATGAAATAAGGAGGTTTCCTACAATTTTTGGGATGCC
>CAJMLQ010000134.1 GCA_905214265.1 uncultured bacterium | reverse complement strand
CTGTTGTGGGCGATGTGGACCAGGGCGTCGATCTTCACGCCGTCGCAGATGGTGGTATCGTCGATGGCGCCCCGGCTGATGCACACGTTTTCACCGATGTGGACATCGTCGCCGATCCGCACACCGCCGTAATGCTTGATCATGTGCTTTTCCCGGTTGGGTCCCACGGTATAGTTATATCCTCGCTCTCCGATCTGAGCGCCGGAGTAGATGGTGCAGTTTTTTCCAATGCTGGTGCCGTTCCGGATGGTCACCTGGTGGTGAATCACCGTTCCGTCCCCGATAGTCACGTTGCCCTCAATGACGCAGCCTACGCCGATCTTCACACCGCTGCCCAGCTTAGCCGAAGGTGCGATGAAAGACTGGCGGCGCTGTTGCTGCGGGTCTGACGTGATACCGGTGATCTCCTCCGAAGCGCTGTGGTCGAAGAACCCCTCGATCAACCCAAAAAACGCCGCCCTAGGGTCTTCCACGAATAAAACGGCTTTCGCCGCCTCTGGTTGGGGCTCCTGCTGCGTGAGCAGCAAAAGGTCGATCTCTCCCGGCTGAAAGTCCGCCGCGTAATCCGAAAAGCTCCGCTCCGGGACGATAAACGTCATGGTCCCGGGACGGTAATGAAACAGGCTGGAAAAACCGTCCACCGAGATCCCGGACGCTCCCTGAAATCGGCAGGGCATCCCGTGCTCCGCCAAATAGCGCTGCAAATCTTCCGCCAAAACCATACGACAGCTCCTCTCTGCTGAATGATTCACCGAAACACGATGCCGTCCGTGTTCTCCCGCACCACCCGGCAGGGAGAACCGTAAGCCACTACGTTATCGGGAATGTCTCGGGTCACAAGACTTCCCATGCCGATGATACAGTTTTTCCCAATAGTGACCTCATCCCGGATTACAGTGCCAGTGCCAATATAAGTTCCTTCGCCAATATGAACAGAGCCGGAGAGATTTACATCATGAGAAAGCGTTACAAAATCTTCAAGGACAACATCGTGGCCTAAAATGCAGGCTAGGCTTACATAGGTGCATTTGCCAATATGAATGTTTCCGCCCAAAACATTTCCCTCTGTGATAATCGCTCCATCCTGAATAAAGTCATACTCATCCAGGTAAACGTTAGGATGGACAATGTTTGTGAATACACATCCGGACTCTTTTAATTTTTGGTAAATCTGTTTGCGGTACACTGCCTCGCCATTAGCAATGACAAATTCATCCGTGTGGTTATTCCGTTGTTTTAGGTACTTTTCAAATCGTATGACAGGTGCATTGTTCATTTCTCCACTTGTAAAGTGGTCATCGATAAAGAACACCTCTTCCCATCTGCCTTGTTGCCGATTGATATACCTAGCCATTTTAAGCACATCTCGGCCCAATCCCCCGGCGCAGTAGATGAAAAGTCGCTTACCGCTCAACCTTCTCACTCCCTCTGAATTCTTCCCGCACATAGCCGCCATAGTCATGCTTGTTTCTCACCAGAACCCGCTTTACCGTCAGAATGACGATCTTCACATCCCCCGCAAGCGTCACATGGTCTGCATAGCCCACATCCAGCTGGAACTGCCGCTCCCAGGTCATGTCCACATCCCCTGCCGCCTGTGAAAGCCCCGTCAGCCCCGGACGCACATCGTGGCGGTGACGCTGCTCTTCATTGTATAGGGGCAGATACTTCACCAGCAGCGGCCGGGGGCCCACGATAGACATATCCCCCCTCAGGATGTTCCACAGCTCCGGCAATTCGTCCAGACTGGTGGAGCGCAGGATCCGGCCCAGCCGGGTCAGCCGCACCTCGTCCGGCAGAAGCACTCCGTTTTCGTCCCGGGCATCCGTCATGGAGCGGAACTTGTACATTTTGAAGATCTTCTCATTCTTCCCCGGGCGCTCCTGGCAGAAAATCACCGGACTGCCCAGCTTTGTCCGCACCAGCACCGCCACGATCAGCAGCACCGGAGAGAGTAAGATCAGCGCACAGCCGGAGAGCAGAACGTCAAAAAAACGCTTGAAAAACTTCCGGTACATCAAAACAGCCCCCGGATCACAGAAATCACCCGCTCCTGATCGGAGTCCGCCATCTTGATGTCGCTGGGCAGGCACAGTCCCCGGGCAAAGATGTCCTCCCCTACATTGTCGCCCGCGGTGACGAAATCATGCGCCGCGAACACCGGCTGAAGGTGCATGGGCTTCCAGATTGGACGGGACTCGATGTTCTCCTCCTCCAGCGCCAGGCGAATCTGTTCCGGCGTCACGGTGCAGCCGGGGTCAATAGTCATACAGCTGAGCCAGAAATTAGGCTGGCTGTAAGGCAGATGGGGGTTCATCCGCACAGGAAGCCCTTGAAATGCTTTTTCATAAGTCCGGTAGATGGCTTCCTTCTTCGTTCTGTGCTCAAGAAGGTGAATGAGCTGCCCGCGGCCGATCCCCGCCACGATATTGCTCATCCGATAGTTATAACCGATCTCCTTGTGCTCGTACCACGGGTAAGGCTCTCTGGCCTGCGTGGCCCAAAACCGGGCCTTGGAGATGCCCGCCTCATCGTCGGACAGCAGCATTCCGCCGCCGGAGGTCGTGATGATCTTGTTGCCGTTGAAGGAAAGGGCGTTGTACTGCCCAAAGGTACCCGTCTGGCGTCCTTTGTATGTAGCAGACAGGCTCTCCGCCGCGTCCTCAATGAACACTGCTCCATGCGCATCGCAGATGTCCCGGATTTCATCCAGCTTTGCAGGTGTTCCGTACAGATTGGCCGCGATCACACAGCGGCAGTCCGGATACCGCTCAAACGCCCGCTCCAGCGCCCGCGGGTCCATATTCCACGTCTCCCGCTCGCTGTCAATGAAGACCTGTTCGCCCCCCTCATAGCTCACGGGATTCACGGTTGCGGAGAAGGTCAGGTCGGAACAGAACACCTTGTCTCCCCGCCGGACGCCAGCCAGCTTCACAGCCAGATGCAGCGCAGCGGTTCCCGCATTCAGTGCCGCCGCAGACTTGACGCCGACGAATTCCGCAACTCCCTTTTCAAACTCATCCACATTCTTCCCCAGAGGGGCCACCCAATTGGTATCAAACGCCTCCTGGATAAAAACCTGCTCCTCCTGGTGCATGGTCGGAGAAGCCAGATAAATTCTGTTTCCCATATCGCTTTTTGCTCCTCATTCAAAGTCCGCCGCTGTGATCACCCGGCCGCACCCCACAAGGGTCCCGTCCGGGATTTTCACATTTCGATCAATCGTCGCGCCGCTGGCGATAATACAGCCATTCCCGATTCGCACGCCGGGCGAGACCGTGGCTCTGGCCTCGATCACAGTTCCGTATCCAACCGCCGCAGACGGAGAAACCGTGGCAGTCGGATGGACCAAGATCGGCAGCACAAAACCGTTTCTGGCCAGCATAGCCAGCCACTGCATCCGTAATTTCTGATCGCCCACAGAGGGAATCGCAATCGGGTACTCCTCAAGATACCGCAGGCAGTCATCACACCGCCCCATTGCCAACGGGTTTTTCAAGTCATCGTCCAGAAAGCCGATTTTCCGGAATACCCCCAGCGACTGGGCCAGCTCCCGGATGATCTCACCGTGTCCGCCTGCCCCAAGGATCAGCAGATTCATCTCCCGGGGGCGCTGCGCCATGATCCGGTCCCGTTTTTCCCGCGCCTCTTCAAAGGAGTGCCCGTAGCAGTATCCATAGAGCAACTTTCCAGCTGCATCCCGCCCCTTTGGATAGCGGGCCTCATATCGGCCGTCTTTCCGTTTTCGGATGTTCACCCCGGTTCGCATTCCATCTCCTCTTTCGTGGTCACAGCACAGTCGCATTCCGTGTTCACCGCCGTATGTCCTGCATCGGAATAATTGTTACGATTATGTGACAAAATACAGCATCCTTATGTCTTGTACAGTCTACCACAGTGCCAAACAGTTTACAATATATATTTTTTCATAGTTTTCGAATCTATACCAACCCACAGCTATACCATTGCAATCATGGTCAAAAAATCCCCCCAACCTCAGTTGGGGGGATTTTTTCCTTTTTATGATGGATTCCCGGCTTGGCTTAGAACCTGAGATATCGCTGCATACATGCCTTCTCCATCCAGTAAGTCCGTCCGGGCGCAGTTCAAAAGTGCCGCATTCTCTTCTGTCAAAGCGACCGGAACCAGCAAATACGCATTGGCCCGGTCCATGGCTTCGCCGATTCCCCGGACGCCTTCCGCAAATGTGTCTGCCTCTGCCGGATCAATTTGTGAAAATGCCTGGATACACAAATTCATGGCGCTGTTCCACGCTTCGGAATTGGAGCGTTCCTGCAGCAGGCCCTCCTGCAAGACGTCGAAAAAGTTTTCCAACTGCCCCAGCGGCAGATAGTAGTAAGCCGCAACATAGTAGCAGGAGTCGAACTCCCCGGTTTCACGCAGCTCTCTGGCACAGCGGGCAGCTGTGCCCTCATTGCTGATCCCGCCGGCCTGCAGCGCATTCCCCATCAGATTCACCTTGTAGCTCTGATCGTTGTATGCATCCATGCGGTCCAGCCTTTCCAGTGTCTCTATGAAGGAGCCTGTCGTCATTCCGGCAGCATCCAGCTCCCGATATTCCTTTTGGGCCAGCAGGCTTCCGCCCAGCAGGGCAACAGAAATCACCAGCCACAGGTCCGACACCACCAGGACCACAATACCGGCGGCCCGCCTTTTCCTCCCCTCTGTATAGGTTCCGTAACACACTGTTGGCAGCAGCAGCAGGAAAAACGCCGCACACTGAAACATCTGAACGGAGAAAGAGATCTCCATCAGGCCGTGGAGGTTCATCATGACCAAGCAGGCCAGCAGCATAGCCACCAGGGGCGTGCGCGCTTTGCGAAGCTGCCGGATCAGCAGCACGGCCGTTCCCAGGATGAATGCCAAAAATGCAGCGAGACCCAGCAGGCCGGTCTCATCCATCACCTGCAGCAAGTGGTTGTGGAGATAAAGGGACTCATAAAAGAACGGCTGCACAGAGGTCAGCAGCCCCTCTGTGGCTCCCAGACCGTGTCCCGCCAACGGGGACTCTTTGAAAAGCGTCCATCCGTCTATATCATATTGCAGCCGCAGCAGAAAACTGCTGTCTTCAAATATATTTTTCTGGAGGCGATTCGCGATATTGTCCGGCAGCAATGTGTAGGCCATCGGGATCTCGGTTCCGTCCGACAGAGACACCTGCCGGAGCTCCAGGCCTGCAGGACCGCGGAACTGCATCAGAACATGCCCCACATCCTCCGGCACCGTAAAGGACGCCTCTTCCAGCGGGCCATTATAATATGTCTCAGTGACTGAGGTCAGCTCCTGCTCCCGTGTGGAGCCATAGACCAGCACCGTGATCTCGCTGCTTTTATCCCAATCACCGGAAAACGTATAGGTCTCTCCGCCCTCTACATCGGCTCCCCGGTAGAGGAAGTTGCTCTCTGTAAATACAAACGGCTCCGTCAGCGTGAGCGCCAGTATAACTGCCGCGATTCCCGCGGCAATCCCTCCTCCCAGCACACCGGCAAGGAGCTTTCCATGCCCCGCCAGCGCGGAAGCCGCCTTCCGGGCGGGGAACTCGTTCAGCAGCCACAGCAGCACTCCGCTCGGCAGAGCGGCCAGCGTTCCCCAAAAAGAGCCGCCTGCCAGGAGCGAGGTCGAGACCACGCCGAATACCACCATGGAAATGCCCATTGCCGCCATGGTAAAGAAAAGCCCCAGCCGTTCTTCCTTTCCCGCAATCAGGAGATAGGCCAGCAGTGTCGCGCCAAAGCAGAGAATGGCACCACGGCTCATTGCGGTAAAAAAGGCCACTGCGGACAGTCCGGTCAGAAAGCAAGCCGCAAATCGCTCCCACGGTTTCCGTCCTGTACGGATCAGGTAGAGTCCCACCAAGACCGCCAGCGCCATCAGGCTGCCGGTCAGGTTTGCGTCGTTATAGATGCCGTCAAACCGGGCGCCCGTATAGGTCGCTTGATCCAGGCTCTGATAAGCTGCATCCCCAAGCCCCTCCATAAAAGAGGCAAAGCCGCGAAAGAGCGGTCCCCGGCACCCGGCATCGATACATAGAAGCCCGATCACTCCGCACACGGCAGAGAAGCCGAACAGGAGTCCGCCGGCGTTCTGTTCCCGTCCGCGTGCCAACAACAGCAGGCCCAGGGCTCCGGACGCCAGCAGCTTGGCATATTCTCCGTAAGCGTAGGCGCCGAAGCTCGTATACAGGCTGGCGGCCCCGCAGAGGATCAAAAAGGCCAGAAACCCCAGGACCGGGATTCCCAGGCGGCCGCGAAACCGTGCATAGCCCCCCCTGCCAAAGGACAGCGCCAATGCCACAGCCGCCAGAATCAGGCTCATGGGAACCGTCTGCACCGTCATGGCAAAAAACAGCAGCACCGCAAATCCCACAACAAACAGGCGGTCATACAGCGGATGGTCTTTCTCCGGCACAGGCGCCGCATCATTCACCGGTTTTGGAACCACCTCTGCCGGCACGGTTTTTTTTCGCTTCATGAAATTGCTCCTCTCGCGAGAATAGTCTTTTACCGCGCAAAATTATATCAGATTTCTTGTTCATTGTCTATTCTAATGGTTTCATTTATGTATCAAATTAGCAGATTATATTTGTCACTCATTTTTAATCATCCTTCGCTTTTCAGTCCGCAGTCCGGACAAAGGGAATCTACCTCTGCGAGGGGCGGAATGCCTGTGTATTTTTATTTTTCAACGATGTGACATCCGTTTCAAGAAAGCGCGGGCCCGCCTTTTAGACCAAATCATTCAGAGAAAGAGCGGTACCGGAAAGCGCATTGGATGTCATCACAATCCTCTGCTGATCTGATGCATCAAAAAATTTCCATAATTGGGTGCTACCAAATCTTTAATTTTGCTACCAGACTTTCCAGGGTTTCCAAGCTTTGCAGCCGTTTGGTAGCATGAAAACTCAAAATGCTACCGAAGTTGTTCGGAAAACCGCTGGCCCACAAGGGCCGCAAGCCGTTGTGCGAGGAGTGTATCTCTCCAAACGAAAACGGGAGCGGAAGGCGGAAATTTAAAGGAGGTAAACACCCAATGAAGAAGTTCCTTTCTCTGGTACTGGCTCTGGTGATGACCATGTCTCTGGTCACCGTCAGCGCCGGTGCTAAGGACTTCAGTGATGACGACAGCATCACCTATCAGGAAGCTGTTGACGTCATCTCCGAGATTGGTGTTGTCGACGGTTACACCGGCGGCGACTTCAAGCCCACTGATGTCCTGACCCGCGGTGCCGCCGCCAAGATCATCTGCAACCTGATCCTGGGGCCCACCACCGCTTCCGCTCTGAGCGCCAGCAGCGCTCCCTTTAAGGATGTGCCCGTGAGCAACACCTTCGCAGGCTACATCACCTACTGCGCCCAGGAGAAGATCATCAACGGCTATCCCGACGGCACCTTCCGTCCCACCGGCACCCTGACCGGCAACGCGTTCATGAAGATGCTGCTGGGCGCCCTGGGCTATGACAGCGCTGTCGAGAGCTACACTGGTCCCAACTGGTCCGTGGCCGTCATCAAGCAGGCCGCCGGTATCGGCCTGGACGACGGCAACGACGAGTTCGTCGGCTCCAAGGCCGTGACCCGTCAGGAGGCCGCCCTGTACGCCTTCAACATGCTGCAGGCCACCATGG
>CAJMLQ010000133.1 GCA_905214265.1 uncultured bacterium | reverse complement strand
TCCCTCATTTCCGACGGCGCGGGCATACACAACTCAATCTGCGTTCCAATACCGGCGGCACTGGTGATTTCCAGACCATAGGCAGGGCCAAAGAACAGCTGCAGGCGCTGATGGACGTTTTTCAAAGCAATTCCCGCCCCATGCCGGGACCCCTCGCCTTCTTTTTGGACAGGGACAAGATCATCAGACTGGAACAGGCGAGCCCGGAGCGTGTCCAGTTGGTCAGACGACATACCAACGCCATCATCTCGAATCTGAAGGATCAGTTTGCTCTGAGTCAGGAAGCCTCGTATCAGAATTGTGCCCGGGCTGATTTTCGGCTCCAGTCCATGATGGATCGCATTTTCCACAATGGGCTGCAGTGTCAGCGTCGGCATCATATAATTCTCCGGAAGCTCTCCCAAATCGTCCAGTTCCAGCTTCAGCGTGAACTTGTCCCGAAATCGGTAATTCTGAATACAGACATAGTTTTTTACATTTTCCAGTTCGTCCAGAATGGATGACTCTGTATTTCTCCGACTGATATTGTAGCGGAACAGGCGCGCCAGCGTTTCGATCATTGTTGCGATCTCTTCTTCATCACGGAGCAGAGCCTTGCTGCGAATGCTCTCCAACGTGTTATACAGAAAGTGGGGATTGATCTGACTTTGCAGCGAGTTCATCTGCGCTTGTGTCTTCAGCATTTCGGATGCCAGTTCCTGCCGGGAATAGCCAAGATAATGCTCATCGTTCAGCAGGTCGGTCAAAAATGACAAACGCTTTTCATTTTGACCATTTTCACTGCTGTTTCGCTGTCTGGCCGCCCGTATAAGCACTGCCAGCAATATTGTGGAGAAGAGAAGCAGCACGGTCGCGGCAATGAGAATGAGGCATACGGATAACTGACTGTTTCCCGCCCGTATGCTTGCTGCCGCGACAAAAAGAAGTCCTGCCAACAGAAAGCAAACGGCCATGATCCGCAGGAAAAACCGTCCGTATAGTGATCGGATATGGTTCATAGCACGCCTCTTCTCACACATAGAATTTCCGGTAAGCCGTCGGCTTTACCCCGACCATTTTCTGAAAGACCTTGCTGAAATGCCGTGCGTCCGCATATCCGATGCGCTCTGCGATATCGCTCATGCTGAGAGAGGGCTGGCGAAGCAAGCGTTTTGCCTCTTCGATTCGCATTTCGATCACATAATCCGAGAAGTTCTTTCCTGTTCGTTCTTTAAAAAGAGTGCTCAAGTAGCCCGCACTGACAAACGCCTGTTCCGAAACCTCCTCCAGACTGACCTGGCGGTCAATATGCGCACGGACGTATTCCTGAGCGATACGAATAGGCTCCCCCACCTTTTTCATCTGCAGTCCCATGCAGTAATCAATTTCTGACGACACATATTCACACAGAAAGTCTGCCTGCTCATCCACTGTGTCACAGTTAGCCAGCCGTTTGTGGACCATATTCTCTGAGGGAATACCGGACTCCTTTTCCTCCGATGGAGAAAGATTCTCCCGCAGTCCCATGTTAACAACTTCCTGCCGGATCCGAAGGATCATGGTCCGCGTCACCCGGAAAAGATTCCCCAAGCGATAGCTCTCCATTGTGCGAAATGCTCCGTAAACTGAACGGATCAGCGCCAGAGCGGCATCTTTTTGCAGGGTTTCAATGTAGCGGATCAGAGCCTGACTGTCCTCAGCGGAAAACTTGCATTCCGGCGTATCAGACAGAGCTGCCCGAAGCTTCCGGTGCTCAATGAGCTTACTGGAGCCGGCATAGATCCGCAGGACATTCGCGTCCTCCGCACTTTCAAAAGCCTTCCAAATGTCCTTGGGCGTATCATACGGAGACCCTATGGCAAATGTGATCAGAAGATTCTGATACTGTATGGAAACATCTCCCAGCAGGCTTTGCAGGCTGCTGCACCGTTCCCTGTAGGAGGTGTGGCACTCCTCGGAATAGTTTGTCAGGATGTAGGCATTACAGTCCGTCACAACATATTCCATGTCAAAAACGTCATCTTTAAAAAGCGCCTGCACTCTCAGAGCAATATTCTCCAAGACGTTTCTGATTGTGCCGCGGTTGATTTCCGTCTTATCCCGGTAACTCACATGGACACACACGACCAGAAAAACGCCGGGCTTAAAAGAAAAGAGTTCATTATGAAATGCTCTGCTGTAGTCTGTCAATGTCTGCCGCAGTTCATTTCCGCGCAGGATCGCCGTTTTTTGCCGCAGCTCGTTCCGCATGGCGTTCTCGCTGGCTCGCCGCTCTAAGACAGCGCCATTTTCTTGAAGGAGACGCTTCAGCACCAAATTCAGGTCGGTCTTGCTGATAGGCTTAAGCAGGTAGTCCTCCACGCCGAAGCGTATCGCCTGCTGGGCATATTCAAACTCCCGGTATCCGCTGATAACGATAAATTTTGTCTGGAGCTTTTGCTGGCTGGCCTTTTCAATCATTTCCAGCCCCGTCATTCCCGGCATTTGAATATCTGTAATAACAATATCCGGCTTCTGTCTCAGAATGATCTCCATAGCGTCTATGCCATTTTGACTGGAGCCAAGACTTGTCAGCTCCAACTCTTCCCAGTCGATCAGCTTATGAATGAGCTCACAAATATCCGGTTCATCGTCCACGATCAAGATTTTCAGCACAACTCTCACTCCTGTCACATAAAGAAGGTATATTTATAGAGACAGGATAACGGAATTCGAAAATGGAGTCAAGGAAAACATACCGAAAGAACTGCTCGCGCAGCCATGCTGCCTATTTGCCTGACATCAGCCGCATATGCGGTATTGGACATGGAAAAGGGCGTTGCGGAGAGTGAGACGGGTTTTTTGTATCTCCTTCCAGAGAAAACGGCGGGGAGCGTCCTTACAATAGAAGTATAGGGCTGGGAGAGGTGACAGTACGGAACAAAGAGGACCTTTCCGGGACGGCGGGCCGTCGGGCATCGTCGCCGGGGTCATGGCGATACCTATGGGTATCCTGACTGTCTGCTCACCGGGCCGCGCACAGGCCGTCACCGAAGAAAGTCATACAGGGCGGGGCCAAGGCTGCCGCCTGATCGCGGTGAAACGGGTGCGCGGCGGAATATTCAGGCTCGGGTTTTGCGATTGTGAGGAGGTTTGCGTATTTGAAACAGGACTACATTTGCGCCGGGGCGCTGACGGAGGAAGCTCTGACCGGGGCGGTGTCGGACTTTTTGTACCGGGTCCGTCCCCACAGAGAGCGGCTGTGGGACTATTACGAGGGCCAGCAGCCCGTGCCCAAGGGCGAGGCCGTCCGGGGACGGCCCAACAATCTGCTGCGGGTCCCCTTCCCCCGCTACATCACGGAGGTGCAGACCGGGTATTTCCTCGGCGTGCCCCCTACCCTTTCCTATGAGCGCCCGGAGGAGGGGCGGATCTATGCCGATCTGCCCATGGATCACCTGCTCTTTGACATCGGCCGGGACATGAGCGTCTGCGGCGAGGGCTTCGCACTGGTGTGGCTGGAACAGTCCGGCGTGCGGGTGTGCCGGTGCGACCCCCTCACCTGCTTCGGCATCCGCGGCGGCGAGGCCGGGGAGCCGCTCCGCGCCGCCGTCCGGCTGTTCAAGCGCCCGGACGACACCGTATGCGGGATGCTCTACGAGGAGGAGCGGGTCACGCCCTTCACATGGGACGGTCAGCGGGTGGCTCTGGGCGCGCCGGAGGAAAATCTGCCGGGACATCTGGCGCTGGTGCCCTTCAACAACAACTTCCAGACCTGCGGCGATTTCGAGATGGTGACGGGTCTGATGGACGCGTACAACCTGCTGCTCTCCGGGGCCATGGACGATATGCAGTCGGTAGCCAACGCCTTCCTCGCCCTGTACGGGATGCAGGGTACGACTCAGGGCGACATCGACGAGGCCAACCGCACCCGCATCCTCTCTCTGGCAGAGGGAGGCCGGGCGGAATTCGTGGTGAAGAATCTGAACCACGAGGCTCTCGCCCAGTTGGAGAGCAATCTGCGCCGCAGCATTCTGGAACTGAGCATGACGCCGGATCTCTCCGACGAGCGCTTCGCTGGGAACGCCTCCGGCGTGGCGATGCAGTATAAGCTGTGGGGCATCGAGCAGGTGCGCCTTGCCAAGGAGCGCAGCTTTCTGGACGGCCTGCACCGGCTGCTGACGGCGCTTTCCGGCGGCTTTGCCCTGTTGGGGACGCCGGTGGCGCTGGAACAGGGGCGGGTCACGTTTTGCAAGAATCTGCCGCAGGATCACACGGCGCTGGCGAGCACACTGCTGTCCCTCTCTCCCCTGCTGTCCAAGCGCACCATTCTGGAACAGCTGCCGTGGGTGAAGGACGCGGAGGAGGAACTGCGGCGCAAGGCGGAGGAAACCATGGAGACGGAGGAGTAACGTATGAACGAAGAAGAAAAGCAGGAACTGGAAACTCTGCGGGCGGAAAAGCTCCGCCGGGAGCAGGTGGAGCGGGCCAGAGCCGCCTTGGAGCGGGGCGGCGTGCCCCAGTCCTTCGCACCGCTGCTGGCGGGGGGCGACGACGGTGACACGGATCGCCGGACGGAGGAATTCCGCACGGCGTATCAGGCATCTCTGGCGGAGGACGTGAAAAGCCGTCTGCCCGCTTCCGCGCCGGTGGTGACGGCTCCCCTGCCCCAGCGTCCCAGACGGGGCATCCGGCGGCTGAGATAGGAGACGGGCTATGAATATTCAGGGAACATATACGAACAAGGGCCTTGCGCTGACGGCGAAAACTGCCGCAGGGGCCTGCCTGCGGGTGACCCGTGTGGTGGGCGGCAGCGGACATACCACGGATGTCCCCAACGCCGTGGCACTGCCGGAAATCCGGCAGACGCTGACAGTGGGCGAGGCCCGCTGCACCGGCAACACCGCCGTTCTGCCTGTGACGCTGGCCGCGGTGGGACAGAGGTCCACCTACACGCTGGCGGAACTGGGCGTCTACGCGGAGGCTCCCGATGAGGGGGAGATCCTCTACTGCGTCTATCGGCTGGACGAGCCTGTGACCATTCAGGCCGGGAGCGACACGGTGCTGCGGTTTTACCTGCGCCAAACCGTCAGCGAGGACGGCGGCGCAATGGTGCTCTGCTCCCCTGCCGGTCTTATCACCGAAAGCGACTGCGCGCCTGTGCGAAAGATGGTGCTGGCTACCGGCGCGCCCCAACGCTATGTCACCGTGCCCGCGTCGGAACTGCAAGTCTATCTCGATGCTCTCCCTCGTCTGCTGACTGAGCATCATGTCATCACTCTCAGCGGAACGAATTCGAACATTGTTTCTGTGAAGGACTTCTATGGCTGTGGGAGTCTCACGCTTCGTGCAGACAAGGTCGGTGATTGCGTGTTTACGAAGGATTTCATAGTGGAAAATTGCAGTATTCCGGTGGAAATGGAAAGGCTGAAATGGGAGTTGGACGAGACGGCAAGTCCCACCACATATTGCATCGACTGCAACAAAAGCACGATATATGCAAATATATGTTCCTTTAACGGCCATGCCAAGGCGGGGAGAGGTGTGGCCTCTGGGGGAAACTCATCTGCTGTGTTGGCAGGATGCGCACTTCACGATTTGCAGATCGCGGTTGAGGCCAGCTGGGGCGGTCGCATTGGAGTTTATGGAGAAGATCCGAAAACGGAATGCAGCGGCAACGCGATTGGAATCTACCTTCGTCAAGGTGGACTTGTGCTGCTGGGGGATCTCGTCCCGGATCTATTGGGCGGCACATATAACGAAAGAAACGGAATGAACGCCATTATTAAGGGTGGGAAATTCGTCTGAGGTGAACTGAAATGACACTATACTTATATAAAATCGGGACAGCGAAGCCGGTACTGACCGTTGAGAACGCGCAGAGTTACACGGCGGACAGCGTGATGGCTGCGGATGGGACGGTTTACGGGCCTCTGGCGGAGGACTGCGAACTGTCCTCCGTACCGGAATGTACCGAGACCCTGCGGGCGGACTACCGGGCGGCACATCCCACGCAGGAGACCCGTCTGGAGGAGTTGGAGGAACTGGTGGCGGCACTGATGTTCGGAGGTGAGGGCGAATGAGCACGGCTGTGGCGCTGCTGTGCCGTGTGGTGCGGCGGAGAGTGGAGCGGGGCGAGGATTTGTCCGAGGTTTTGAAAGACTATCCCCGCCTGACGGCGGAACAGAGAGTGGAGATTGTCAGGGCGTTGAGCGGTCGATAAAAACGGATATAAAACAGGAACGGCGCATCTCCCTTTTTCGGAGGTGCGCCGCTGTTTTTGAGCGAAAATCATAAAACAAGGCGAGTTTATTGAATTTGCGCTTCATTTTTTGAAAAAATGTGCTACACTGGATAAAATGGAGCACGGCTCCGCTGACAGATAGATGAAAAATCGCATCGGCTTCCATGGGGAAGCAGTATGGAGCACAGGATTCGGATGAGGGAGAGCAATATGGTACTGAGTAAAGTGGAAAAGCCTGCCATTGAAGCGGTGCTGGCGGAAGCAAGCGCGGCGAAGCTGAAGGAACTGGCAAAGAATTACTATGTCAAGGGCTACTCCAAAATGAACAAGCCCGCGTTGGTACAGGCGGTGAGCGCCGCCCTCCGGGAGCCGGGGCGCATGGAGGAGCTTCTCTACATCATCGACCAGCCGACTTTCCTGCTGTTTAGGCGGGCGGCAAGGAGCCGGGAGCCGGTGAAGGTGAAGAAGGCCCTGCCCGAGCAGTGCAGCCTGCTGGAGGATCTCGGCTACCTTGTCTGCGATGCTTCTCAGGAGGATCTGATCGTGACGGTTCCCACCGAGATCAGCAAGGTGTTTCATCAGCTGGAGCGGGAAGGCTACACGGAGAGGAAGACGCGCTACGATCTGCTGGACGGTTATGCCATGGCTGCGGTCCATCTGTACGGCGCGATCAGCCAGCCGGATCTTGTGGACATCTTCAACCGTCAGAACAGTCAGCCCACCTCAGAGGAGGAACTGTTCCCGGCTTTGCTCCGCCATGTGGCCGTGGGCGCACCCTACTGCTTCTGGGAGGAGTGTATCGTCTGCGGAGAGTTCGAAGAGAATGGCTTCGAAGATGTGCGGGATCTGATGCGCCAATGCGGCGGTAAGCCCCGGTATATTCCGGAAAAGGACGAACTGCTGCGCTATGCCGACTGGAACTACTATGAGCGCACACCGCAGATGGATGCCCTGACCGCCTTTTTGATGAACGAGGGGCATCAGCCCCGCCGGGACGCGGAGGAGATCGCCGGGGAGATCCAATACGCCTGCGTCATTGAAGCCGACATGGAGCAGATCTACGATATTCTGGGCGACTATGACATGGAGCTTGACGGCAGTGCCGTCGAAGCCTTCGTGAAGGTGATGATGTCCGTCAAGAACAACACCCGGCTCTGGGCCAACAAGGGCTACACGCCCAACGAGCTGGCCGCGCTCTATTACCGGGGCGCGCCGACAGCGGACGGGACCGGCAGAAAGAAAATCGGCCGGAACGATCCCTGTCCCTGCGGCAGCGGAAAGAAGTTCAAAAAGTGCTGCGGACGATAACGGAAGCATTCCCCTTCCCTTTTGACAGCAAAAGATGTAAAGACATTACACTATACAAACAACAGCAGAGGACGTATGTCCTCTGCTGTTGTTTTTTTGATAGCGGATGAGATGAACGATTGGGCAGCCGTAAAGCACCTCAGCCCGTCCAGTCGGCCCGGGTCTCCCGCACGTCGATATGGGTGAAGCCCTGTCCGGCGTACACGCCCACGCCGCCCCAGTCGGGCATGAGT
>CAJMLQ010000132.1 GCA_905214265.1 uncultured bacterium | reverse complement strand
CGGCGCAGAACTTGTTCCGCTGGCGACAGAAGGCCCTCCCGGCCTCCCAGCGCTCCACCACAGCCATGATGTCCCAGTTTCGGACGTATCCCCCCTGGCTGCAGCGCTGATCTGGCGTTCCAAAGAGAAATCCGGTGCTGTACTCCCGGTGGCTGACCTTCCGTACCTCCTCCGAAAGCCACTCCGGGCACTGCCAGCCCGCAGGGTCCGTCCGATACCCGTCCGCCGCCATGCGGTAGGCGTTGGTGATCACCGACACGTAATAGGCGGATTTGGCCCGTCCCTCGATTTTCAGCGAGGAGACGCCAGCTTCGATCAATTCTCCCAGATGCTCCAGCAGGCAGAGATCCTTGGCGTTAAGGATATAGCTCCCCGCCTCATCCTCAAAGACCGGATAATACTGCCCCGGCCGCTTTTCCTCCACCAGCCGGTAGTTCCAGCGGCAGGGCTGGGCACACTGCCCCCGGTTGGCGTCCCGCCCGGTCATGTAGTTGGAGAGCAGGCATCGCCCCGAAACCGACATGCACATAGCACCGTGGACAAAGACCTCCAGTTCCAGTTCTTGGGGAGTCCGCTGCCGGATCTCCCGGACCTCCTCCAGGGAAAGCTCCCGGGCCAGCACGACCCGCTTAGCCCCCATCCGGTAAAATTCCGCCGCCGCGCGCCAGTTGACCACTCCCGCCTGGGTGGAAATGTGAACCTCCGCCTTCGGCAGGACCTCCCGCAGCAGCCCCAGCACCCCCAGATCGGTGACGATGAAGGCATCCACGCCGCAGCCCCCTGCCCAGCGGAGAAAATTCCCCATCCGGTCGATCTCCCCGCTCCGCGGCAGGGTGTTGCAGGTCAGATATACCTTCACCCCCGCCCCGTGGGCCAGCTCCACCGCTTTCGGAAGCTCTTCTTCCCCAAAGCTGGCGGCAGAGGCCCGCATCCCGAACTCAGTGGAACCCAGATAGACTGCGTCGGCCCCATAACGGATCGCCGCCTTCAGCCGTTCCATGTCCCCGGCCGGGGCCAAAACCTCCGGTCCTTTTTGTAAGTTTACCATAAACCGAAAACCTTTCTGTTAGAAAGCTGTGAACAATCTCTGAAAGTCGCGGAAAAACAGCGGACGGACCGCCAAGCCCGCCCGCTTTTCTCACCGCAGATGCGCTTTCACCAGATTCTGATTGTGCTCATCCAGGGTCTTGGCATAAAAGAACTCCCGGGTGTTCAGATCACTGCAGAAATAATAGTAGCCTTCCATCTCCATGTTGGGGGACACCGCCGCCTGAATCGCGGCGATCCCCGGATTGTTGATGGGCCCGGGTGGCAGCCCCTTGCCCTCGTAGGTATTGTAGGCGGTGGCCTTCAGCCTGCCTTCATCCCCCAGATCCGCCAGGATCTGCTCATTGGCGTATTTCCGGGTGGGATCCGCCTGCAGCAGCGGGAACTCCGCCGCATTGTGAAGCCGGTTCTGATAAACCGCCGACACCTTGTACATGTTCTCCTCATCCGGCGCCTCGCCTTGGATAATGGACGCCAGCGTGATCACCTCGTGGAAGGACATCCCGGACTGCTTCACCGCCGCCTGGATTTCCGGTGTGATTTTCTTCTCGAAATTGTCCAGCATCCGGGTAATGACGTTCAGCGCAGAGTCATTTTTATAAAATTCATAGGTATCCGGGAACAAATACCCCTCCAAATGGCAGTAGATCAGCGAGTCATCCGGAATTTCATTTTCATATGCGAAGTTGAAATCCGTGTTTTCCAGCGCCAACAAAAAGTCGTTTTCATCGCAGACGCCGTTTTCGTCCAGGATTTTGGCCATCTTGGCCGCCGTCAGCCCTTCTGGAATGGTCACGCGGATCGTTTCCCGGCTCTTCTGCGGCTCCTGCATGGATTTCATCAGCGTCATATAATCCATGTTGCTGTTGAGAATGTGGGTCCCGGACTGAAATTTTTCATAATTCTCATATTTGGCAACCAGCTCAAAAACAAAAGGATACTCTATGATCCCATCCTCTTTGAGAATCTGCCCGATCTCCTTAGCCCCGGCCCCGCGTGGAATCGTGACGGTAATTGCCTGATTGGGCTTAGAAATCGCCAGCACGTCCCGCACCGCATTCAGGCAGAACATCGCCGCCACGCCGCAGACCGCCAGCGCCACCGTCAAATACAGTAAGGAGTAAAGTTTTCCTTTCCTTTTCACGCGGATGCGCTTTGGGCGCCGCCTGCGGGGCGGCTCTTCGTCCTGCTGGGATAGCTCCGGTTCCCTTCTGAGTGGTCTGCATTCCGAACGACGCGGCACCGGCCTCCGAACTGGGAACCCCTCCGGTTCTTCCGCAGCCGGAACGACAGATGACCCCTGCCTGCTTTCCGGTCCATCCGGCGTCTCTTCCGGCCCGCGACGGTTTTCCGCCTCCACCTCCCGCAGGAGCTGGTCGACCCAATCGCCGTTTTCCGCTGCGCCGTCCTGTGTTTTTCTGTTATCTTCGTCCATCCGATTTTCTCCTTTGCGCATTGGAGGCGTCCCGGCGGGACACCTGGGGTGGCAGTTCCACAGATTTTAACTGCGGCCGCTTCACGAATTTTTCCGTAACCAATACGTTTACCATTTTATCATATCTGCCGTGCGGTAGCAACGGTTTCAGGCAAACATTGTAGCATACTCCTATATTCGCGCCCCGATATTTAGACAAAAATCTGTCATAATACCCCTTTCCATAGCCCAGTCGGTACCCCGCTAGGTCAAAACTCAGCCCCGGAAGGATGCAGACTGAATCTGGGAAGGCCCTGAGCACCGGCTGCTTTTTCGGATCCGGCTCCAGCACGCCGAAGCTCCCGGGGGCCAAGTCGTCCATGGAAAAAATCTCGCAGAACAGCATATCGATCTTCCCCGGGATGCAGTACGGCACCGCCACCCGTTTGCCCGCGGCCAATGCCTGCCGGATCAGCCCGATGGTGTCCACCTCAATGGCGGTTGACACATACGTCAGCACCAGCTTCGCCGCCTTATATTCGGGCAGTTCCAGCACCCGCCGCAGGATCGCTGCATCCTTCCCGCTTTTGATCGCTGGGTCCATCTCCCGCCGCAGGGCCTTGAACCGGTCCCGCAGCTCCCGCTTGACCACCCGGATGTCGGTTCCGTTTCCTACTCCCGCCATTGGATCCCCGCTTTCAGCCGGTCCGCCCGTTCCTTGGAGAGCAGCGCCTCAATAAGGGCGGCAGCGAACTGGGTCGCCGTACCTGCCCCCCGGGAGGTGATGATATTCCCGTCCCGGACTGCCGCCTCATCCACGAACTGCGCCCCGGTCAACTCTCCTTCAAACCCGGGAAAGCAGGTAGCCTTTTTCCCGATCAGCAGTCCCATGTGCCCCAGTACCGAAGGCGCCGCGCAGATGGCCCCGATGAGGCATTGCTGCTCCGCGCACCAGTTCAACGCATCTTTCACCGTCTCGCTGGCTTCCAGGTTCAGCGTGCCAGGCATTCCACCGGGCAAAACTGCCGCGTCCATCTGCGTCAGATCGATCTCGTCCGCCAGAATATCCGCCACAACGGGAATCCCATGAGAGCCGGTGACCGTCTTTCCCGTAACGCCGACTGTCTGCACCGGAAGCTCACACCGCCGCAGATAATCCACCGGTGTCAGTGCCTCCACTTCCTCAAATCCATCCGCCAAAAAAACGTAGATCATGAATATCCTCCTTTTCACGCAAAACCTACAGGTCTCTCAACTTTTTCAAGACTCTTGGGGTACGTCTATCCAATAACGTCTCCAATAACGTCTTGTCACGACCGCCCCTCTGTCCAAATAATTCTCTACCTTGTTCTCCAATACGCCGCCATTGCTTTTAATCACCTTGGCAGAACCGGCATTGTCGTCATCACAGGTGATCAGTACACGACAAAGCCCGAGTTCATCCTTGCAAAACCGCAGCGTCATCTCCTCAAGCCAAAAGCTCTGGCTCCTTCAACTTTCCGCAAGCCTTCTCAAGATTTTTCAAGGCCCTGGGCCGGTATTCCATCAGCCAGCAGTCGCGCTTTTTCCCCTCGTGAAGCTCATGCCCCGGAAGCAGCTTCCACTTCCGGAACCCGCACGCCTCGTAACAGCGCACAGCCCGAAGGTTGTCCGTATGAGGGTCCAGTACCACAGCCGCCGCCCCCAGCTCCCCAGTGAGATAGCGGAGCATCAGTCCAATAAAGGCCCGTCCGATGCCCTTTCCCCACAGCTCCGGCTCACCAATGAACTGATCCATACCGTAGACCGATCCCTTTTCCGGCGGAAGGCCGTACTCTGAAAAACCGTCCTCCTCCAAAAGGTAATACTGCACATAGCCAGCCGGCCGCCCTTGATATTCCACCAGGCAGCGCCTGCATCCCGGGTCTTCATAAAAGTGTTCCTGGATCATCTCCAGCGTAAACGGGCGGTCCCGGCCCTCGTAAAACTCCAGCACTCGGGGATCGTTCAGCCAGCGGAGCAGGTACACCGCGTCGCTGTCCTGAAGCCCCCGAACCGCAACGTCGTCCATTGCCAAACGGTTCATCCGTGGAGTCCCCTGGCCTGCCGGTCCATGTCCTCGATAACGATGTCGTGAATTTCGCCCAAAGTAGCGCCGTACTCCAGCACCTTCCAGGGCGTGTCCGTGTGGAAGTGAATCTTCACCAAGTCCTCGTCGCCTACCACAAGTAGGCAGTCCCCCTCGGCATGTTCCAAAATCCCGTCGTAGATCGCGTCATCTGAAAGATTCTCCCCTTCAATCAAAAGTTGGGTGTCGTAACGATAGGTCAGCATCGCGCTCTTCCTTTCCAAAATCCGTTTTAAAAGCCGCTTTTCTTCTGACAAGCAAAACGCCTTTACAGCTCTTTAATCCAACATCAAGGCCATATATCCTTCGGAAATACCACCGTCCAGCCGCCGCCCCATACCGAAGGGAACCTTCCGAAATCCCCGGATCGGACGAGAATACCGCACCAGCGCCCGTTCCGCATCGCAGCGGAGCAGCAGCGCCTTTGCTGTTCCCACTGGATCGGCGCCGGTAATCTCCCGGATGAGCAGTCCCTGCTCCTCCCGAGAAAAGGCCGCGTAGCAAGGCCGCCCCGCCTCTTCGTACCGGAGGATCTCTCCGGAAAAGGCGCAGAGCTCATCATAAATGTAGCGCAGTTCCGTATCGGGATGAAGGATTGCGCCGGGAATCCGAAACAGGAACCGGCGGCGAAGCTCCCGGAATTCTGTAAAGGAGCAAGGAGAAAAGCGGCCGGACGTTTTGGCTGCGCCCTGGACCTCCTTCACCCAGACAGGAAACTCCGAGCGATATCCCAGCTTTTCATACATGGGGAAAAGCTCCGGCCCGGCGGGAACCAGGACACTGAAGCGGCCGCCCCGATCCCGGACCACCTCCTGGGACCAAGCGTCCAACCGCGTCATCAGACCGTGTCCCCGGTATTCCGGCAGAGTGGCCACCGCGTAAACGTAAGCGCCTTCCTCGCCGCCGCGCCGGACCCGCATCAGAGTCATCATCGAAACCGGCCTGCCCTCTTCCCGCCAGACCAGCGTGTCCTCCGGGACAAAACGGCGGCCGTAATAAAAGTCCAGGTATTCCTGTGGGCCGCCGAAGCAGGCAAACCACAGGTCCTTCAGGGCATCCAGATCCTCCGGCCTTGCAAAATCCAGCATCGCGCATACTCCTGACTCAGTCGATTTCGACAATATAGTCCTCCAGCAACCGTTCGGGATAATAAGAGAGCTTGGCCTTCCGCAGGCCCTCGTCTCCCACGTCATCCTCCCGGTTAACATAGGAGAAATCCCCCATGCTGTGCTCCACGAACTGTTGATTGATCATGGGATATGCCCCTGGAATGTCGGCAAACGCCTTTTCTATGTGGACGATGAATGTATCGGAATTAAGAGGCTCGCCGATGGTGAAGGCCACCACCCGCCCCTCCAGCCGGAGACATCCGCCGGAGAAACCCAGCTCATCAAAATACTGGAACGCCTGATGAACGGCGCAGCACTCGTCCCGCTGGTCGGGATTGGTACAGCAGTCGTTGGTTTTGCACCACTCCCGCTGCATCATCCGGCACTCGTCCAGGTTTTCCCGGGAAATCGGCTCATAGCTCCAGTTTTGGGTCTTGAAACGGTTGATAAAATTGCGCTTGGAATGGAGCTTTTTTCCGGCCAGGGTGCAGAGCTTCTCGCGGCTGTAGATATAGTCGTAATGGTCTCGGTCCGTGGAAATCCGGACGCGGCTCCCGAAAAGGACCTCCAGAGCTGCCTTGTCCTCTGCGGGCACCCACTCCATCCGAAGAGGGCAACTGTTGGCACGGCACCACTCCAGCAGCTTTTCCACAGCCTGCTTCAGGTCGCCGGAACCAACCGGGCACATAAAGGTATAGCGGCCGCTTTGGCCAGACTTGACAAACAGGAAGCCGTCCTCGATGCAGATTTCGGCGTGAAAGATATTCCGCCAGATATAGAGGTTTCCGAAGGAATACTGGTCGCCAGGGTAGTCTTTTTTTCGAAAGAAATCGTTGATTTGCGCCTTGTCGCTGAGGGCGACGGGAGTGAATTGCAGCATGGTATCGTCCTTTTCAATTTTTTGCCCCGTTTTCCAGCAGAGCGAGGATTTTATTCGTAATTGCGTCCAACGGAAGCGGCACTTTCCCGTCGTCACAGTCCACCACCGACCAGCCCTCCACCCGAGCGGCGTAGGCGGCGGTACGCTGGCACGACGCCAGGTAGGCGCGATCCTTCTCGTGAATATCCTTTTTCCCTTCGTCGCCGTGATAGCGGCTGAGGATGAGACGGTCCGCCACCGCCCGGCTCATGTTAAGGAAGATGATCCGGTCCGGCCGGGGCAGGCCCAACCGGCCGTACTCAAAATCCGAAAGCCATTGCAGATAGCCGTCCCACTGGCTTTCCGGGAGTTTGCACATCTGGTGGATGGCGTTGGAACTGACGTAGCGGGTCGCTAATATAGTATGCCCGGAGAGGTAATCCTTTTCCCAGTGTTTTTTAAAGCTGGCATAGCGATCCACTGCATAAAACGAGGACGCGGCATAGGCGTTGACGCCGCTGGGAGAGGCGGAAAACTCCCCGTTCAGATACATCCGCACCAGGGCGGAGGATTCCTCCTCAT
Organism: uncultured bacterium; assembly: GCA_905214265.1. GTDB lineage: Bacteria > Bacillota > Clostridia > Oscillospirales > Ruminococcaceae > Merdivicinus. The sequence continues at coordinate 1,010 of CAJMLQ010000132.1, read as the reverse complement.
AATCCGGGAAGGAAATCAGCCGAACCGGCGTTCCCTCCGCCCGCAGAACCCCGGCGACTCTCTGACTCTGGGTAGTCTTTCCGCTGCCGTCCAAGCCGTCGATGACAATGAGCTTGCCGTTCATGAAGTCACTCCTTTTCGGGCTTTACCAGGATGAGGTCCCCGGCATAAGGCAGGGTCTCGACCCAGCGGCAGAAGGTGTGCCACTCCTCCAGCTTGTGATTACGTCGTGCATAATACATGGCGATGAGATTTTCGTAGCTGAAGGTGCAGGTACGCATCTGGTTATAGCTGGAGGGCAGGAGCTGAATCAGGTCGTACCAGGCGGACTTATCCTTGGTGGCAACAAAAGTCTGGCGGACCGATTCTAGATAGGCGATGAGGCGTTCCATCTGCTCCAGAGTCGCCGGGGTCATATGGTCGGTACTGAAATCAGCCAGCTCAAAGGGCTTGGAGTGGATGCGATGCATGGTACTGGTGGAGTTGGCGACGGTGCCGACTTTATAGGTGTCGTACTCCTTCCACCAGTAAAGCGGCGCCGTGAGATCCACCGAAACGAAAATCTGGCGGATAAACTTCCGGTGGTCGCTGCCGGAGGCGCACAGCCGCCTGGCCAGGTCCAGATCATTGGGACCGAAGACGAAATTTCCAGCCCCGTCATAGCCGCTGTCACTTCGCGCCCAGCTGTTCATGGGGTTACGTGCGCCGCGGATGGCGTTTTCAAAATTCATAACGGAAGTGCGTTCAATGGTCAGCATACGGTTCTCCTTTTCCTATGCCCCGGCTGACCGGAGCAGGTGCTTATAATCGTTTATAGTTTACCACAAAAATGCAGAAATGGCAATCCATATTCCGCGGGGCATCAGCAAACCTGTGATTTTTTCAACTTTTTTTGTCAAATCCCTTGACATCTGATAGATTTTTCGCTATAATGAAAAAGCCGTCCAATATAAGTCGGCAGACGCTGATATGGCTCAGGTGGCAGAGCACATCCTTGGTAAGGATGAGGT
>CAJMLQ010000131.1 GCA_905214265.1 uncultured bacterium | reverse complement strand
TTTCCTGTCGGTAGATAGCGGCCAGCCCCTTTCTGGTTGGTTTTCTTTGCAAGCTAATTTTACCCAAAAGGGGCTCCGCTTTCTATATCAATGGAGTGATTTTCGGTTTTAGCCATGGTCGAAAATCATACTTTTCTCATAAAAAACATTGAAAAAACGGGCTATATATAATATACTAAACTTACCGTAGTAGATTGATTATACGGCATAATTCAAAGGAATGGAGGAATCGATATATACGGTATGCAGTTCATGTGTCATACCAGAGGCCGACAGGGTCAAAAATATTCGTCTCTTCAATTCTGGAGAGGACGAATTAAAATCGTAAGTGTGGGCGCATGAACATCGGCTCTATGTAGGATGTTCATGCGCTTTTTGCTGTTTAAAGGAGAGGAAGATAGCATATGGAAAAAAGGAAAATCGTTTTTTATCTTACCATTGGAATGATTTTGATTCTCCATCTGACTGCATGTGCTAACAGATCAAGTGAGTTGCCGGCTCCTGATTCGACTGTTTTTGGATATGAGGGAGAAACAAAAATCATATTTGATGGAGTGTGCGCGAAATATAATGATAAAAAAGAAAAGAATCAAGTGTTTTTGCCAATTGTGCAGGTTTTAGGGACATATGAAGAGGGAAACATTACAAAGATCGTTTCCTGTGTGTCATTAACAGAAATGAGTCTCGAAGAAAGAAACTTAACAATAGCAGGAACAAATATTTTTCCGATGGTTACAGAAATAAAATATGAAAATGAAGAGTATGAGATAATAAATCTGAATTCAGCAGAAACTGTTCTCGCAAATGGTTCAGCCTCATTCCCTGAGGTATTTCTTTTAATATGTGGTCCGCTTGAAGATGTGAAACAAGACATAGAAAACAGGACATTTGCATTACCAGAAATGGAAAAGAAAAAAATCCGTGAAAGGGAATATATCGAGTGGTCAAATGTAAATGTATCTACTGTGAATGGTGATATCAATTATGATGAGTATTTTCGGCTTGCGGATTAAGGAGAATCGTATGAAAAAAGCAATGGATGTTATTTTGAAAAAGGCAACACTGTGCTTACTGCTGGGTGGGATTCTGGCCATTTTACTACTGAGTGCTTGCACTTCCGCAGAGAGTGGGAATTCTGACTCAATTATAGAAAAATCTCCTAGTATGGGCGCCGACGAGGATAATCAGGAAGCATCGGAAGTAACGATCCTTTCTGTAGATCAGCCGGCCTTGAGCCTCTCCATTCCCAAAGCGTGGGAGGACATTGCAATTATTAAGCGACAGACTGACATCCAACAGTCCGCAGAAGCGAAGCACGGTACACTACTCTTTCAGCTCTATGAAAAAACAGCCTATACCAGGGACGAAGCAATGGGCAACGTATGGAGTCTGATTGCCTTTACTAAGGAGGCCTTCAAGGAAAAATTTGGCGATGCGGATCTCGCCACGGTCATCGGGGTGGAGAGCTATGTACTCGGAAGTGATAGTGACTATATTTACCTGCTCGTAGAACCATCCGATGTACAGTTTCTTGAAAATGATGATACATCACTAAAACAGTACAAACAGCTTCAGCAGGAGTCCCAGGTAGTTCTTGCAGGCTTTCTGAAGGACAATAGCATTACCGTAAATGAAGACTGCCCCAACAGTTCTTGTTACAAAGTGGCTCATGGCGCAAACAAGTAGTGTTCAGAGTATAGTCGCACGAGGTTGGCTTAAAGGCCTCTATTTCGGCAGCTGAGTTCTATGTGCCAAGCAAAATATGGTACAGACACTCTGAATCGACAAGGATTTATCGATTCGCCCGGTTATTGGACAAAAAACGCTCAATCACCATCATAAGTGATTGAGCGTTTTTTGCGCAAACGGTGCTGCCATTCCGCTGCATCCAAAAGCGATCCTAAATAACCCTGTCATCATGGTAAATGGGACTCAAATATGACTTATCTCCTCCAATAAACAATGCCAGTCGGCACTCAAAAGAAGAACGGAAACAGAAACGATACTAATGCAAATCCCCAAAAGAAAAGCGCTGCTATAATATATAAGACCTTTTCAATTCGAGAGACATCGACGATGAGGCAGTAATAGCCGCACACTGCACAGATGCCGCTGATGAATGTAAATCTGCAGTGTTCGTAAACCGTGTCAAAATAAATCTGCGGCAAATCAAAGTGGGCAACAGAAATGTGCAACGATACCGTGAATAGTATGCAGCACAGTAGCAGTAAACCGATAGCGTATTCATAAGTTGGGCGCGAGCCATACCATCGAAATGGAAAAATAGTTTTCTCCAGCCATTTAGCAAGAAACCCGGTGTGGCATTCACGCCTCCGAAATGCAGTGCTAACTGGATTGTGCTTTGTAAGCCAGAATGAGGCATATAGAATTATCCACGCCACAAGACTTACAATATAGTTTTCAGTCATTTTTTGTTCTCCAATAGGATGTTGGTTCAGCTGTTGGCACTTTTTCACTCGTCCCTATGTCCGAGCTGTGGATATGACTGGCTCTGATTTAGCTCCTCCACAGGAATACTTTCCGCGAATAGCACGGGAATGCAGTTGCAACGACGAACTGTTTTCTTTATGACATCTCTGGCCCGTTTGCTGATGATTATTTCTTGTAAAGTGTAATTGCCATATTCTCATGTTTTCTCTCCCAAGCCCATATATCAAGACCAAAAACTATTTGCTATGTCGGTCAACACATCCGATTCATAACCGGTTTCAACATCAACAAAATACCCGATAAAGTATTGCTCCACCTCTGGATCGCCTTTGAGCGCAGCTAAATGGTTAAAAGCCGCTTCACGCAGTTTGCTCCAGCGGTCGGACGAGTCAGCACACTTCATAGCCACCTCTTTCAGTTGAGGATCGCAGTGGCATCTAAGATAGATCAGTGCGGCTCGAAGCTGAGGACTGTACTTGAGTGGGTTTTCCAACCACAAAGATAAATCGTCATCGGTAACCTTGCCAATGTCCGCTACGGTCGTAATGCCAAACTCATACCATGTTGGATAATTGCGCCCTGCGTCAACGAATTCCTGGGGGAGTTTTGAGTCGCGGATTAGGTTTCCCGAGTAAGGGGCTGGGCGCGTGTCGGTAGTTTGCTGCCAAGGCTTTGCAGGGAGTATCTTGGCGGGTAACTGAGATATGGAAACGGTAAAGGGACCAAAATACGCGCGGTCCGGAACAGGCGTAGAGCTGGACCTTGCCTGTGCATAGAAGTAGCCGCCAAACGGAAAAATCGTGATACAGGGAAGTTGCCGCCCAAGTCGCGCGGCGGCACAAGCCTTGTGGTGGCCGTCCAACAAAACAGAAATGCCTTCAGCACAGGAAAATGCAATCGCCCTGGGGAATGTGTCTGTTGTGTCAAAGCGCTGCGTGTAATAATCCACACGCTCTTGATTCAAACGAGTTCTCGGCTGAGAAGGATACAGAAAGACAGGAGCGCCTTCGCTGTAAGTAAATTCAAAATCCGGGTCATTGTACCAAGCTGGTCCGGTAGCCTCTACATTGGAAAATGCGTCGGGAACATCCCAGAAAAAGTTCCCATTTCCATCGGCAGGGAAGCTGTCTCCTTCTGCAATTACATAAAGACCGGAGGACAGAAGCCCCAGCAACGGGGCCATGGAAGCGATAGATGCGTCCAGATCCACATATGGTGCATTGATGACATCGCTGATTTGCTGCAATTCCGGTGCATCGGCTTTGTCCAATCCATATCCAGTCGCCAGCAACCCGGCGCAGGTAGGGCAATCCGGTGCATTGTGGACAATAAGGGGTGTTCCGCGCAACGTCAGCGCATATTGTTGACTCCAGTCCTCGTTTCTTCCGCGCGACTCCCATTTTAGAGTGCCATTTCCCTCGATCAGCAGCAAACGGGCATCCCGGCACCAGTTTAGGTTATCGGTATTCAGTTTGAGGGGAAAATCGGTTGGTCGCTCGACTTTCCGTTTCTGCCAAGGAAATCTCATAATAGGTGCGCTCCTATCTGCGTGCATTGGTGGTTATTGGGATTTTCACCAACATTATATCGTAGCTCACGCACATTTGTATAGTTTTTTATTGTAATTGCACCAAAGAGTAGCCACATCGAAAAGGAACATAAAAAAGCCCTGCACGGCACTGGCGATTCCGGCTCCGTGCAGGGCTTTGGTTATAGGGGAACTTTATAGAGCGTTGATCTCTGCTTCCAGCTCGCGGATGAACGCCATCAGGTCAGCGAAAGAGGGGCACTCGCCGAACATCATGCCCTGCATGACCGCGTAGTCCTCCTCCAACGCAGCATAGCGGTATTCCGGCGGACACAGCTTCATGGTGCCCGGCCGTGCCAGCTCGTACTGCGCCCACTTACGGGGATAGAACTTCATCTTAAACTCCACGACCCGGCCCAGCAGATCCAGGTCCTCATAGGCGGCCGCTTTGCTTTCAGAGTGGGCGATGCAGTACAGGTCATAGTAGTGGCGGGAATAGCGGCTGGGCATCGGCAGATGCTCCGGGCGATTGGCCTCATGGTGCAGGATCGTCACCTTCTCCCAGAAGGTGCGCTCAGCCGCTGCGGTCAGTACCACGGTGCTGGCCTGCCGGAAAGCAGCTGGGTATCGCTCGGCGGAATAGGGGCGGATCTCCCGCGGCTGTGACGGCGTCCAGGCTGCCAGCGCACCGATCTCCAGACGGATCACCTGCAGAATGGACTCGGTCTTAAAGATACTGGGGTACCGGAAACAGATGGTCTGCTCGTCGTCCGGATCTATGTAGAGATCCGCTTCCATACCCAGTATGATACCGAACTCGCTGCGCAGGGAAGGGAGGAGGATGTCACGCAGGAACTGCTCGGCACGCTCGTTTGCATCCTTGTTGAACTGGTCCTGCTTTGTGTTGCTGCGCGGTGCCCATGGCTCATAGAGCCCATAGCCCAGCACGCGCCAATCCAGGATCAGGTCAATATCTTCGGAAAAACGCTGGATCAGCCCATAGCATTTGGAGAGACTGGTGCCTCCTTTGAATGTGAAGGCCGCCTTCCAGGGACTGTGATGGAAGAGGTGGTCCAGTGTCAGGCAGACCCAGAAGTCCTTTTCGATGATAGCTTCATGCAGCCCTGTCTGCTGCGCGGTATTACGAAACAGAACACGGCGGTCCTGCTCAGATGCTTTGGCGATGTTATACATATCAGTCCTCCCGGCAGATTTTTTTGATGAGGTTATAGATCCACGCTACCGCCTGCTGCGCCTCCTGTAAAAGCGCCTGCTTTTCATGATCGGTCAGGAGCCGCTGCAGTTTTTTAATGGTAGTGTCATCCACATTCTCCTTGCCCAAAGCGCGCAGGGCCTGTATGACCATGGCGCTCTTATAGGACAATCCGGAGATCTCCCGGTTGCTTCGATGCTTAAACTCTAACTCCAACTTGCCCACATTGAACTTGTGGTAGGGGCCGTCGGAGATATAGGACCACTTGGCGGGGACCTGCGTAGATAGGCCCAGCAGGTTCAGTGCGGTGGCGCCGGAGGGTGCAATGCTCCAGTTGAACTTCCGGGCCAAGGCCTGCGCCACGTGATGGGGCGACGGAGCCTCATACTCACCCAGCAGTTGGCTGAAGACGGGCCGGTAATAGACGCCGCGCATGATCCGCTGCAGCTCACCTGTCTGCTCCATACGGGACAGGCACTGCCGCACCGTATTGACATCAGCCAGATCCACATAGTCGGTAGACACGAAGACAGACTCCGGCTCTGCGACTCGGATGCGCTCCAATATACAGTTGTAGATCGTCTGATTGGCCATAGCGGCACCTCCTTGTTGTAATGAATATTATATAGTTTTCATTACAAAATGCAAGTGGGTGCCTTTAGTTTTCTCGACTTGACGGTCAAATATACGATTTGTAACGAAAATTGTACAGTTTTCATTACAAACAGGCGATGCGGATATAGACAAAGTATCGGCATAGGTGGGGGGTGTATGGGCGCGGAAAGGGGGAAGAACGCCCATACCCAAATGCGGCAGGGCTGGTTACTTGGGGATTGGATCGAAGTTCTTAATGATGCTGGCGATGAGCTTCAGCTGCATCCGTTCCTTCATCTCCTGGTCGACACCGCTGAATGAGACGTTGTTGGCATCACGGAATGTGCGGGTGGCCAGTTTGGAGATGAAGCCATCGAAGTGTCTGAGAACTTCGGCCATAGCGTCCGGATCGCCGGTAGAGGCAGCTGCGATGGTATCGTAGTCGAGCAGGGCCCGTGGCTTCTTGTGATGGCGCGGCATGGCAATCACTCCTTCATTTTGGATTTAAGCGTCTCAAAAAATGCTGTTCTGCGGCGCTGAATCGAAGATTTGGAACTGTTGAGGAGCAGGGCGATCTGTCGGTCGCTCAGATCCAGCAGGAAGGAGAGCAGCAGGATGCTGTAACCTTCCACCCCGATCTCCAAAAGTGCTTGTCCCAACCGATCATCGTGGATGGGCAGATGGAAGCCGCACACATCGAACAGGTACATATCGGAAGGGTATGTATCCGTGGTGTGCAGCTGCTCCAATACCGGCTCCGGAAGATCGGAAAATGTAATCACGTGCTCAGCACGTGCCGTTATGTGTCGGATGTAGTCGATGCTTTCGCATTCCAGCACATCCTTACAGAAACGTTCAAACTGCCTGCAGACTTTTGCTTTCTGGGAGGGTGAAAGATGCAAGATTTCACCTCCCTCCTTACCCGCGGAGGCGGTTACTTGTCCCCTTTCACACCCTATCCCGATGCGGGTAGGCGGAATGACCCAGAAAACGCAAAAAAAGTCGGTGCATAGCATTATTTCTAATGCTATGCACCGATAGAGGTCATGAACAATCAGCCGCCAGACAACGCGGAGACGGGCGGCGTGTCTTACAGGGTATGCAGTTTTACCAGAGGAAATGCGGGTGGCACGGCAAGTCGCTAATCATGCTGGTAGAGCTCCATGAGTTTCAGATAGGCCTCCTTCTGCTCCTGAGGCAAGGGTGTCCAAGCCTCCATCAACCGTTTGATCTCCGGCGTACACTCAACCATATCATCATCAGCAAAAAACTGAGAAAGCGTTATGCCAAAGGCGGAACAGACCGCTTCCAACGTGGGAAGGGTGGGGATTCCATTCCGACGAAACAGATTTTGAATGGTGGACTCAGTCAAACCGGCCTCACTTGCCAACCGGTAGGCTGTCCAGCCCCGTGCTTCCATCAATGTTTTAATTCTCGACAAAATATCCAAGCGATCACCACCTTCCTGTCTATATTCTACTGTACAGAAAGGTAGTACGGTACAGCGGCTTTGTACGGGAATTGCTACCTCTGTGTACTGAATGACATGACAGGAGAGACGTAGGTTAGTATGTCCCGAAAGGCAGGTGCGCTGCAAATGGGCTGGGTCAACATAGAATGAACGGGCAGAGGATATAATAATTTCAAAAGCTGCTTGACAATATAGGATTTATCCCATACAATAAATATAGGATAAATCCCATAGTTGGAAGGCGGGTTGAATGTGCAGGAATATGAAGTGATTTTTTATGATAAGGCCGACGGCACAGAACCGGCAAAGGACTTCATATTGAGCCTGGATAAGAAGATGCGCGCTAAGATGTTGCGGACGATCTCGCTGCTGGCAGACAACGGCCCGGATCTCCGGGAGCCGTGCTCCAAGCCGCTGGGTGATGGCATCTTTGAGCTGCGGGCGAAGGTAGGCTCTGATATTTCCCGCGTTTTGTACTTTTTCATAGTCGGCCGACGGGTGATCCTTACCAACGGATTTATCAAGAAAACACAGAAGACACCGCCTGCTGAACTTGAGCGGGCGAAGCGATATCGCGCCGACTATCTCGGCAGAGAGGAGAACAGACCATGAGTAAATTCAATGACTTTTTGAACGAGCAGCTGCAGGATCCGGAAGTCAGGGCAGAGTATGAGGCTCTGGAGCCTGAGTTCTCCATCATGCAGGCTATGATCGACGCCCGCAAGAGCAGCGGGATGACCCAGAAGCAACTGTCCGAAAAGACCGGTATTGCACAGGCAGACATCAGCAAACTGGAGAGCGGCAGTGCCAACCCGTCCTTGCGGACGCTCCAGCGCCTCGCTGCGGGAATGGGGATGCGGATCAAAATTGAGTTTCAGCCCTTTACCATGGGATGAAGAAGCAGAAGCGGGAAGACTGAGATAGTCTCCCGCTTTTTTGCGCTCAAAATCCGTTTTGCCATGTGAGAATGCTTTTGTCAATTTCAGAGAAAATCTCCAGACTGACCCTGGTGCAATCCGATCTCCCTGCAGCAGAAAACCACCGCCCGCTTGAATTGTCCGGTTTTTGACCACCAAGATATGGCAGAACAAACCCCCGACAGCATCATCACGACCCAGAGGAACGGGCAGACCATTGTTGCGGAG
>CAJMLQ010000130.1 GCA_905214265.1 uncultured bacterium | reverse complement strand
TTTTCCTACAAAAAAAGCCCCCTGCCAAAACAGGGGGCTTGGTGCCAAAATTCCGGAAGGCGCTTATTCTACCGTCACGCCTTCAATGCCCTCCAGATCGGCGGCATACTGGGAAACAGCAGAAGGCACCTCATCCTCCTCTGCTTCCGTAGCAGGCTCCTCATCCAGAGTTGCGCGGATAGACAGACTGACTTTCTTCTTATCGAAGTCAATGTCGATGATCTTGGCGTTGACAACATCGCCGACTGCCAGCTTGTCAGAAACCTTCGCAATGCGCTCATTGGCGATCTGGGAAATGTGAATCAGGCCATCCACACCAGGAATAATCTGCGCAAATGCGCCGAAGGAGGTGATGGAAACGATCTTGACTTCCGCCACAGAGCCAATTTCATAATCACGCTTGAAGATTTCCCAAGGATTGTCCTCGGATTTCTTGTAGCCCAGGGAAATTTTCTTCTTTTCGGTGTCGATATCCTTGATATAGACCTCCACCATGTCGCCTACATGAACGACTTCCTCAGGGGATTTGATGCGGGTCCAGGAGAGCTCGGTGATATGGATCATGCCGTCTACGCCGCCCAAATCGACAAACGCGCCGTAAGAGGTCAGGGACTTGACCTCGCCGTGGTAGACCTTGCCCACCTCGACATTGGCCCAGAACTCTTCCTGTTTCGCCTTCTTCTCATCGGCCAGAACCGCACGGATGGAGCCGACAGCGCGGCGGCGGCGATCGTTGACCTCGATGATCTTAAAGCGGACTTCCTTCTTCAGAAGGGTGGTCAGATCCTCGACCTTGCGGTCAGAGGTCATAGAGGCGGGCACAAAAATCTTCAGGCCGTTGGTCAGTACCAGAACGCCGCCCTTGACGACCTCGACCACAACGCCCTCCAGGACAGTCTGGTCCTCATACGCTTTGCAGATCGCGTCATAACCTGCCTCCGCGTCGCAGCGTTTCTTGGAAAGGGTCACGATACCTTCCTGATCGTTGACTTTCATCACGATCAGCTCGATCTCGTCGCCCTTCTGGAAGGATTCGGTGGTAACGGCAGGATCGTCACTCAGCTCAGAAGCGGGAACGATGCCGGCCTGTTTTGCGCCGACGTCCACATGCAGTTCATTGGGAGCAATATTGGTGATGATGCCTTTTACCCTCTTGTTTGTATATAATTTCTCATTATTTGCGTTGAGAGATTGCTCCAATAGTTCTGCGAAGTTCATCTCTTCGTCTTGGTTTTCCAAAATTTCAGTCATGGTATTTAGAACCTCCTTGATTATATCAGCCGGGGTAGACGCACCGGCAGTAACGCCTATTCTATTATGGCGTAAAATCTGACGTTTGTCAAGGTCTGTTTTGGATTCTACCAAAATCGTTTCGCAGGAACGGGAGCAAATTTCGAACAATTTCAGAGTATTGGAACTAGATTTCCCACCAATGACAACCATAAAATCAGATTCTTCTGCGAGTTCCACGGCCTCCTTCTGGCGCGCAGTAGTCGCACTACATATTGTATCAAAGATTTGTGCGTTTGTATATAGTTTTTCGATAATTTGTTGGAATTTTTTCCACAAAATCTCGTGAAAGGTGGTCTGCACTACAACAGCTACAGGATTTTCACCATCATCCTTCAGTTTTTGCAGGATTTCACGCAGTTTCTCCTCTGTCTCGAAGGTGAAGGTCCGCGTCCGGCAGTGGCCGATAATGCCCTGCACCTCCGGGTGTCCGGCGTTTCCAGCGATCAGAATGGTTTTTCCGGCGGCGGACTGCTCCGCGGCGATCCGATGGATCTTCGCCACAAAGGGACAGGTGCAGTCAACGATTTCCCGACCGGATAAGGCATCGTATATCTCCCATCCCACTCCGTGAGAACGAATGAGGACGGTTTGCCCTTCTCGCACCTGGTCCGGCGTGTCTACCGGCCGGATCCCCAGCCCTGCCAGGCGCTCCACCACCTGGGGATTGTGAATGATGGGTCCCAACGTCACGGCGTCCGCCCCTTCGCCGGCCAGCTGAAAGGCCCGGTCCACCGCACGCCGCACGCCGAAGCAAAATCCGGCGGTTTTCGCCAGCGTCAGCTTATACATGGATTTCCTCCAGCAGACGGGAAAGCTCCGCCGTCAGCAGACGATTGGCTCTCTTGATCTCCGCCGGCGTCCGTTCCGTGATGCCCAGGCTTTGATAGGGGATCATCTGTCCATACCGCACCGTCACCGGTGTCCGAAGGAGCTTGCGCTTTCCCTTTTTGATGGCACAGGGCAGGATGTCTGCCTGGGTCTGAGAGGCGACGACTACGGCGCCGGATTTCAGTTTCAGCAGCTCGCCAGTTTTGGAGCGGTGCCCTTCCGGAAAGATGGTGACCACCCGCCCGCTGCGGACCAGTTCCACTGCCCGGTCGATGGCCGCGGTGTCGCCCTTGCCGCGGGATACCGGGAAAGCCCCCAGTGCCCGGATCAGCGCGCCGAAGGGCTTAAAACGGAATAGTTCCTCCTTTGCCATAAAGGTGCATTCCGGCTTGATCCAGCCGCCGACAAAAATCGGGTCAAAGCTGGAAATATGGTTGGAGCAGAGCAGGAATCCCCGATCCGCCGGAACATTTTCCAGCCCCTCCAGCCGGACCCGGTACAGTATCCGGGCCACGACCCGGACGACTCCCTGAGCGAACTTGTAAAAGCTCATTTTTCCGTCTCCTTCCCGGCCAGCCGTTCCTCCACCAGGGATCGGATCAGGGCCACGGATTTTTCCAAAGGGAACCCAGTGGTATCCGCCAGCACCGCGTCCGCCGCCTGCCGCAGCGGAGAAATGTCCCGGTGAGTGTCGTTGTAATCTCGCTGGATCACATCCCGCAGGACCTCCTCATAGGTCACGGTTTCCCCCCTTGTGGTCAACTCCTCAAAACGCCGCCGTGCCCGGTCCTCCGGTGCCGCAGTCAGGAAGATTTTCAGTCCGGCATCCGGCAACACCACCGTACCGATATCCCGGCCGTCCATGATCACGTTGTTCTCCCGGGCCATGGAACGCTGGAGTTCCAGCAGAAAGGCTCGCACCTCCGGCACCGCGGACACCTGGGAGGCAGCCATGGAAACGGCGGGGGTCCGGATCTTTTCCGAAACGTCTTCCCCATTTAAAAAGACCCGCTGGATCCCGTCCACATGCCGCAGTTCCAATTGGATTCCGGGCAGGCAGGCTTCCACATCTTCTCTTCTCCGGGGATCTTTCCCGCTCTCCAACACAAAAAAGCCAATGGAGCGGTAGAGCGCGCCAGTATCGATATACAGAAACCCCAGTTCCTTGGCAACGGCGCGGGCAATGGTGCTTTTTCCGGCTCCGGAGGGGCCGTCAATGGCAACGGAAATCATAAGAGATTCTCCTTTTTCAAGAACGCCCGCCGTCCGGCACGCTGGACAGCGGGATCGTTTCAGTAGTTTCTTACCGGATGTGCTTTTCCACAAAAGCGGCGATGCTCGCCTCATTCTTCCGGTCAAAGCTGTCCTCCACAGCCGAAATCTCCCAGTGCTCGACGTGATCTACACTCTCTCCGGGCGCCAACGTCACCAGCTCGCCCAGGCTCTCCATTTCCAGGAAATTTTTACAGGTGTAGGTTTCAAAGGAACAGCCGCCGTCCGGGTAGTTTCCGCCGTCCACAGTGTGATACCGCTTGACGAACAGCTCCCGGCCCAGCAGGTAGCAGGACCACTGCTTCTCATGATTCAAGCCCAGCTTGAAGGGCGTCTCCGCCGTGGGGTCCTGTTTTAACGTGATGTATTTGGTTCCCCACCAGACCCGGTCGTCCGCCATATCCGCGTAATCCCAAAGAGCCAGGATCCGGTTGGACAGCAGACCGGTCGCTTTGTCCGCCTGGGGCACGATCTCAACGCCGCCCTGAGCCAGAACCGACAGCCCCCAAGGAGCAAAGGTCTTGGCCTCTCCGCCGCGGTTATAGATGGTGTGGGCCACCTCTGCCTTGCCGTCGTCCTCGCTGAGAGTAACACGGATAACATATTGCACCTGATTCCCAACCTGTACCGCCGGGGACAGGGTGACGGTGTTTTCCTCCACCGCATAGGGGACCGGGTCGTTGTCAGGGTAGTAGGTTTCCGGCATGGATTCCGGAGAAAGCCAGAGACGGTGACCTCCGTAGATGTGCCAGGCCGCGCCCGGATAAAAATATGCGTCAAACTCCGGCCCGCTGTGGGTGGTGGTGTCCTCCACATCCTCAAACATCACATTTGGCTCGCCGTGGAGCTGGAAACAGATGATGTGAGGTCCTTTGTCCAGGGTGATGACCAGCCGGCAAACACCGTTTGCCATTTCCAGACAGCGGCCATATCCGCCGTATTGGATCTCCTTGCATTGTACGCTCATGTCTGTCCGTCCTTTCCGATTCTACAAATTGTCAAAATAAATCCGCCCGTTCCGGAGCGGAGGTCTCGCCGTCCGCCGAAGCCACAAAAGCCGGCCTGGGGTCGCGGTACTCCGAAAACTCGCTGTGCGGCCGGGGAAGCGCAGCACAGAACAGGTGGCTCGCCAGTGCCTCCTTCTCCGCGTGGATCGGAAAATCCCGCTCCAGCCGGGCAAAAGAGTGGTAAACGGGCAATCCTCCGTTTTTCTTTGCCGCCTTGAGAATTTCCCGTCCCCGTTCATTGAAGGCCAGTACCCGGATATAACCGGGCTCCAGCGCGGCCACCTCCCGAGTAATTCCCAGCATCGCGTACATCAAAATCCGCTTGATGCGGCTCAGGGCGTACCGCTTGCTCTTCACCCGCATGAGCAGCTCTTCCAACGACGCCGCCTGGCGGGCGGCATTCCAGAAACGGTATTCCAGCCCCTCCTGTACGTCTGGGAGCGCCGCGAACTGCTCCGGTGAAAGGGTGCGCAGATGATAAAGGATCACCTGTTCCAGCTCATACATGGAGGCGCCGCCCTGTTTCAGGGCATAATCATGGCGGTACAGGGAATAGGCTTCCGCTGGAACAAAGGGCGCGGTCTGCCGGATTCCGTACAGCTGCGCGGTCTGCCGGATCAACGTTGCGCTGGCGGTATACCCCACCGGCGACATGCTGTCGTGGGCTGCCCCGATCCGCTGGATGGTTGCCGGTACAAAAGGAGCGCCGGACCGTTCAATAGCCTTGATATATTCCACGGCCAGGGTATTGTTCGGCTGCTGGAGAATGGCTGCTGTCTCCGGCCCGCAGATATCCGCCAGCGCCCGCCCCCTCGCGTTGGCAAAGGAGTAGCCGCGATTCAAGTACTCCCGCAGCTCCGGAGAACCGTCCACCTGCTTCAGCGCACCGGCACAAGCCTGCAGCGCCTCCAGGTCTCCGCACTCGCTGCCAAACCAGAGGGTGCCCGGCAGCCCCAGGCCTGCCAAAGTTTTCACCGCGCCGTCCGCAAACCGCTCCGCCGACGCGCAGGCGTAAATCGCCGGCAGCTCGACCACCAGGTCCGCGCCGCAGAGAATCGCAGCCTTGGCCCGGGTACGCTTATGAAAGCACGCCACTTCCGAACGCTGCACCACATTGCCGCTCATCACAACGGCTATATGGGTGCCGCCCCTGCGGCGGACTTCCTCCAGCTGATACAAATGTCCGTTATGGAAAGGATTATACTCCGCGACAATGGCGGCAAGTTTCATTTTTTCACATCCTGTCTATGAGCGATCGGACGGGCGGGGCAGTCGTTCCTGCTAAGATATGGTCTCTTTTCTTAGAATGTGTCGGTATTCCTGCCAAAATTCGCTGGACATCTGAAAAAATACTTGAATTTTTGCTCCTATTATACTAATATATAATGTAGAAGCGCCAAAGTCAAGCCTGACCGAAAAGTTTCCGCGGAAATCGCGCCTGTTTTCGGTCTGGCTTAGTTGCCGTTTGCTTACGGCGGCAGGATTCAAAAAACAAGGAATGGTGGTTAACGAATGAAAATCCTGGTCATCAACGCGGGGAGTTCTTCCCTGAAGTACCAGCTCATCAACATGGAAAACGAGCACGTCATTGCCAAGGGCAACTGCGAGCGCATCGGCATTGCCGGCGGCCGCATCGCCTATAAGACCGACTCCGGCGTAGACGCCAAAGAGGAGTGCGACTTCCCCTCCCATACGGAAGCATTTCTGAAGCTCATCGAGATCCTGACCTCCGGCCAGGGCAAAGTCATCGACAGCGTCGCGGAGATCTCCGCCGTCGGACACCGCGTCCTCCACGGCAGCGAGGTCTATAAGCAGTCCACTCTCATCACCGAAAAGGTCATCGACGACATCGAATCCTTCTCTGACCTCGGGCCGCTTCACAACCCGCCCCAGGCTGCCGCTATGCGCGCCTGCCGCAAGGTCCTCGGTCCAGACGTCCCCATGGTCGCCGTTTTCGATACCTCCTTCCACCAGACCATGCCGGAAAAGGCCTACATGTACGGCATTCCCTATGAGTACTACGAAAAGTACCACATCCGCAGATACGGCTTCCACGGCACCAGCCACCGCTACGTGAGCAGCCACTTCCTCCAGATCACCGGCAAGAATCCCGTGGGCACCAAGCTCGTCGTCTGCCATCTGGGCAATGGTTCCTCCATTACCGCAGTCAAGGACGGTAAGTGCGTGGATACCACTATGGGCTTCACCCCCCTGGCCGGTATTCTCATGGGTACCCGAAGCGGCGATGTGGATCCTTCCGTCGTCACCTATCTGATGAAGAAAGAGAACCTCTCTCCCGACGAAATGTCCGACATTCTCAACAAGAAATCCGGATTTCTGGGCGTTTCCGGCTTCTCCTCCGACTCCCGGGATCTGGTAGACGCCTCTCATGAGGGCAACAAGCGCGCCATCCTCACCTGCGACATCGTCCGTTACCAGATCAAGAAGACCATCGGCGCTTATGCGGCTGCCATGGGTGGTCTGGACGCAGTGCTGCTCACCGGCGGCATCGGCGAAAACTCCGACGAGCTGCGGGTGGATATCTGCAAGGATATGGAGTTCCTCGGAATCGAGTTGGATCCCGCCAAGAACATCCAGCACATCCGCGAGGATCTCCGCATCTCCAAAGATGGCTGCAAGACCGAGGTTTGGGTCATTCCCACTAACGAGGAGCTGGCCATCGCCCGGGATACACTGGAGCTCATCGGCAAATAGCCCTTGCTTTCCGCAAAAATCAGCCGCGGCGGCAGGTCGAAGACCTTCGATCTGCCGCCGCGGCTTTCTGTCAATATTTGAGTTTCCGGTCCTTCAGCTTCTCCGTCCCTAGGCCGGCTTTGTTGACTTGCCGGGCCCGGGCAATGGCAAAATTCCCATCCGGGACCGCATCCGTGATGGTGCTTCCCGCTGCAATAAAGGTGTTATCCCCCACCCTTACCGGCGCGACCAGATTGGTGTTGCAGCCGATAAAGGCGTTGTCTCCGATGACGCAGCGGCATTTGTGCACGCCGTCGTAATTCACCGTCACACAGCCGCAGCCAAAGTTGACGTTGCGGCCCACATCGCTGTCCCCCACATAGGTCAGGTGCGCTACCGCCGTCCCCACGCCGATGCGGGAGTTTTTCACCTCCACAAAGTCGCCGATGTGGACATGATCCGCGATGTCCGAATCCGGCCGGATGTGGGAAAACGGTCCAATGCTCACGCCGCTGCCGATCCGGGAACGGTAGCACTGGGAGGCGTTGATCACCGTTTCACTGCCCACAGTGCAGTCCTCCACCCGGCTGCCGGAAGTCAGGGTGCAGCCGCTGCCGATGACGGTATTCCCCCGCAGAACGACTCCCGGCTCGATGACGGTCCCTTCGCCGATGATCACGCTCTCCTCAATGACGACCCCGTCCGTACCCAGAAAGCGCACTCCGTTTTCCAGATGTTTTTCCAGTATCGCAAGCCGGGCCTCCTCCAGCGCCTG
Source organism: uncultured bacterium (assembly GCA_905214265.1). GTDB lineage: Bacteria > Bacillota > Clostridia > Oscillospirales > Ruminococcaceae > Merdivicinus. The sequence goes on along the minus strand of CAJMLQ010000130.1, from coordinate 557 downwards.
AAGGCCCTTCCGCAAATTTTTTTCCATTGCAATCCTTCCTTCCGTAAAAATCCGGTATAAATCCCGCATTCCGGTCCAAAATCCTTCTGAATTTTGTGAATGGAGCTTTTCTTATTATGCCGTTTTTTGCTGAGTTTGTAAAGCCCCCTCTCGAATCTTTTCCGGAATCTGTTTATTTTCATGAATTGCAATTTTTTTTGAAAAGTCTATGGTAAAACTAGGGGATTTTTGCTATAATGGATAAGGTACATCCAGATATTCCCCCGGATGCGCGCTGTTTGGGTCTTTCCGCTTGCAGGCTTCCTTCTCGACAGCTTTCCGTTTTCTCGCCAAACTGTCAGAATCTTGCCCGGCAGGCGTCTTGTCATGTGAGCGCCATCCGTCAGGACGTTAGGAACGCTGGAAAACTCCGTTTTCCGCTATCCATAAATTATTGGAGGTAGATAGGAAATGCAGAAGAAATACGTGTATCTGTTTTCCGAGGGCAACGGCAAAATGCGCGAGCTGCTCGGCGGCAAAGGCGCAAACCTTGCTGAAATGACCAATCTCGGCATGCC
>CAJMLQ010000129.1 GCA_905214265.1 uncultured bacterium | reverse complement strand
GATGCGGCCATCCTCTTCCGCTGCGAAAAAGCTTTCCGGGAAAGTCTCCAGCCGCTTGAGGATCGATTCCGGGGCGGCGGCTTCCTCCGGCGGGAAACAGGCGGCCTCCACTGCGGCCAGCGCTGGACAGTCCGCCGGGAGTGCGCTGCGAATGATGATTGACATGCGAATCCTCCTAAAAATGAATGACGCCCAGGTGTTCCAGCAGAATCTTCAGCCCGATGAGGATGAGAATGATCCCTCCGGCCAGCTCCGCCTTGGAGCGGTAGCGGCTGCCGAAGACATTGCCAATTTTGACTCCGACGATGGACAGCGCCAGAGTGATCACGCCGATGAAGGAAATCGCCGGGATGATCTTCACCTGCAAAAATGCGAAGGAAACGCCCACCGCCAGCGCATCGATGCTGGTGGCCAGGGCCAGGACGCTCATCTCCCGGAATCCCACGCAGTCAGAACATCGTTCCTCTTCCCCGAAGGATTCCCGGATCATGTTGGCACCGATGATTACCAGCAGCGCAAAGGCGGCCCAGGGGGCAAAAACGGTGATGAACCGTTCGAACTGCCGCCCGAGGAGGTAGCCGATCAACGGCATCGCGGCCTGAAAGCCTCCGAAATAAAGCCCGATGACCACCGCTTTTTTCCAGCTCATTTTGGCCATAGAAAGACCTTTGCAGATCGCCACCGCAAAGGCATCCATGGAAAGGCCCACCGCCAGGAGAAAAAGTTCCGTCAAAGACATCGTGTCCACTCCTTCTTTTTGAGAGCGCAAAAAACGAGACTTATCCTGCACGTCCTGCAAGATAAGTCTCGTTATTTCAAGCAAAGCCAGATTCAAATCAGTATGTTGACTTTACTGCGCCGAGGGCGCCAACTACTCCCTTATCAGTCTTTTTATTATAAGGCACCGTCGGGCGTTTGTCAACGGTTTTTTGAAAAAATCCGCATTTTGCGGGAATTTTGGGGCTTACCCTAAATAACCTGCCGGTTTTTCCACTTTCCGCTGAAAAAGCGCCATAGGAAGCAGGCGTCCCGGACGATCCAGTCGCAGATCATGGCGATCCACACGCCCATCAGTCCCATCTCCAGCCATTGGCCGAACACATAGCTCAGTCCGATGCGGCAGACCCACATGGAAACGATCGAGACAACCATCGTAAAACGGACGTCGTTGGAAGCCCGCAGCGCATTGGGGAGGGTGAAGGACGGCGGCCAGAGGAAGATGGTGCAGATGGCGTAAACCTGAAGGATTTCCACCGCCATATCCATGGTTTCCTGTGAAAGGTGGAAAAGTCCCACGGCGGTGGGGGTCAGGAAGAACATAGCCGTGCAGATCATGCCCATGCTGAGATGGGTGATTGCCATCAGCTTCCAAGCGTAGCGTTTGGCCTGGGCGTAATCCTGGGCACCGACGCAGCGCCCCACCACGGTGATCATGGCCAGCCCGATGGCGGAGCCGGGCAGGACCTCGATAGAGGCGATGTTGTTGCTCACGGCATTGGCGGCGATGGCCGCAGTACCGAAAGAGGCGACCAGGCTGGCAACCAGGATCTTGCCGATCTGGAACATGCCGTTCTCCAGACCGTTGGGGATACCGATTTTCAGGATGCTCCGGATCATGCCAAATTTCAGTTCCGGATGGAACAGCCGCTCGATATGGATGAGGCTGCGGCGATTTTGCAGCAGGACCACCATGATCCCCGCTCCCACCGCCCGGGAGAGAAGGGAGGCCGTCGCCGCGCCGGCAACGCCCCAGTGCAGGCCGTAGATGGTGATGGCGTTACCGCAGATATTGATGATATTCATCAGCAGGGAGGTGAGCATGGAGACTTTTGAATTTCCCATGGCCCGGAACAGGGCTGCCCCCGCGTTGTACGCGGCAAGGAAGGGGTAGGAAAGGGTAGAGAGGACGAGATAAGTTTGGCAGTTTGCATACACGTCGGCCTCAACGTCGCCAAAAATCTTCAGTACCGGCCTCTGAAATACCAGCGCCAGCGCCATAATGGCGGTTGCCATGGCCGTGGTGGCGTAAAGCAGCTGCTTTGCGGCGGAGCAGGCGCTTTTCACATCCTGCCGGCCGATGTACTGAGAGGCGATAACCGCTCCGCCGGTGGCCAGGGCGGAAAAAATATTGATAAACAAAATATTGACCGAATCTACCAGCGATACGCCGGAAACGGCGGCCTCGCCGACCGATGAAACCATGACTGAGTCCGCCATGCCGATGGTCACGGCCAGAATCTGCTCAATGACCAGGGGGAGGATCAGGCGGATCAAGTCCTTTCGGGTAAAGAGGGGGGGTGCTGTCTGTTCCATGCTGTCTCTCCAATCTGTTTACCGGGTCTTTACATTACTTTTTCTATTGTGCATCATTTTTCTGTTTTCTGCAAGCCCCCAAAAAATTCGGAAAGAAAAAATATGCATAAGAACCAATTATTTATGCATTTAGGAAAGCAGCGTGCAAGTGTGGTATCGGCTGTCCTGTAGCGGATAAAAAGAGGATTAAACCGTATATATGCGAATGAAATCGGATATATTTATGTAAATGTGTATTTTGTGTTATGCGCATCCAGAATTCAGCGGAGAAATGAAAAAAAGAATTGTATAAGTATACAAATATTGAAAAAACTCTTGCATTTTCCGAATATTGGTGTATAATAAAATCATGGAAACAAGATACGGCGCTGCGGCGTCCGTTTGGAAAGGACGAGATTTATGAGCGACATCAAAAAAGTAGTACTGGCATACTCCGGCGGGTTGGATACCTCCATTATCATTCCGTGGCTGAAGGAGAATTATGGCTGCGAGGTCATCTGTGTGGCTGGAAACGTCGGACAGGACGCGGAACTGGAAGGTCTGGAGGAGCGGGCGAAAAAAACCGGAGCGTCCAAGCTGTACATCGAAGATATTCAGGACGAATTTGTCAACGACTACGTTTTCCCGACCCTGAAGGCCGGAGCGGTCTATGAAAACAAGTACCTGTTGGGCACTTCCTTCGCCCGTCCGGTGATCGCCAAGCGCATCGTGGAAATCGCCAAAAAGGAAGGCGCTGACGCCATCTGCCATGGCTGCACCGGCAAGGGCAACGACCAGGTCCGGTTTGAGCTGGCCATCAAGGCCCTGGCCCCGACCATGAAAATCATCGCCCCCTGGCGGATCTGGGACATCAAGTCCCGGGAGGAGGAGATCGACTACGCCGAGGCCCACCACGTTCCGATTAAGATCAACCGGGAGACCAACTACTCCAAAGACATGAACCTCTGGCACCTGTCCCATGAGGGCCTGGATCTGGAGGATCCTGCCAATGAGCCCCAGTACAATAAGCCCGGCTTCCTGGAGATGGGCGTTTCCCCCGAAATGGCCCCCGATGAGCCCACCTACATCACCCTTTCCTTTGAGAAGGGCATCCCTGTGGCCCTCAACGGCGAGAAGCTGGACGGCGTGGCCATGATTAAGACTCTGAATAAAATCGGCGGCGCCAACGGCATCGGCCTGGCGGACCTGGTGGAGAACCGGCTGGTCGGCATGAAGTCCCGGGGCGTTTATGAGACCCCTGGCGGCGCGATCCTTTACCACGCTCACGACGTGCTGGAGACCATCTGCCTGGACAAGGAGACCCAGCATTACAAGCAGCAGATTGCGCTGAAATTCGCCGACATTGTTTACAACGGCCAGTGGTTCACCCCCCTGCGGGAGGCTCTCTCCGCTTTCGTCGATCAGACCCAGGAGACTGTTACCGGCGAAGTCAAGCTGAAGCTCTACAAGGGCAATATCATCAATGCCGGCGTCACTTCCCCCTACACCCTCTATGACGAGGAGGTCGCCACCTTCAGCGAAGACCACGTCTACGATCAGAAGGACGCCCAGGGCTTTATTAACCTCTTCGGCCTGCCCATTCAGGTCAAGGCCATGCTGGACGAAAAAAGAGGCAAATAATTCCGGTTACTGACGGGTATTTCCCGCGCGCGGGGCAAGGCCTGACCTTGCCCCGCTCATGTGTTTTCGACAAGATAGGAAAGGTTACGGTGACCATGGCAAAAATGTGGGCGGGCCGCTTTAAAAAGGAAGCGGACAGCAAGGTAAACGACTTCAATTCTTCGATTTCCTTTGACGCGCGGATGTACCGACAGGACATCATGGGCAGTATCGCCCATGCCGCCATGCTGGGCAAGACCGGCATCATCAGCCAGTCGGAGGCGGATAAAATCACGGAGGGGCTTTCCGGCATCCTCAACGACTTGGAAAGCGGCGCGCTGGCTTTTGACTCCAGCGCGGAGGACATTCACATGTTCGTGGAGGCGGAGCTGACCAAGCGCCTGGGCGATACCGGCAAGCGGCTGCACACCGCCCGGAGCCGCAACGACCAGGTGGCCCTGGACATCCGGCTCTACTTGCGGGACGCGATCCAGGGGATCTCCGCCAACGTCAAGGAGCTGGCAGAAACCCTCTGCGATATGGCCACGGAGCATCTGGGCACCATCATGCCTGGCTACACCCACCTCCAGAGGGCCCAGCCCATTACCTTTGCCCACCACCTGATGGCTTACGCCAGCATGCTGCTCCGGGACCTGGGGCGGCTCTCCGACACCGCTCAACGGATGAACCGGAACCCCCTGGGAAGCGGCGCGCTGGCCGGGACCACCTACCCCATCGACCGGGAACTGACCACCCGGCTCTTAGGCTTCGACGCCCCGGTGATGAACAGCCTGGACGGCGTATCTGACCGGGATTTCTGTATCGAGCTGGGCAGCGCCATCGCCACCATCATGATGCACCTTTCCCGCTTCTCCGAGGAGATCATCCTCTGGTGCTCCTGGGAGTTCAAATTTTTGGAGCTGGACGACGCCTTCGCCACTGGCTCCTCCATTATGCCACAGAAGAAAAACCCCGACGTGGCCGAGCTGGTTCGAGGCAAGACCGGCCGGGTCTACGGCGACCTGATGACACTGCTTTCCATGATGAAATCTCTCCCCCTGGCGTACAACAAGGATATGCAGGAAGACAAGGAGGCTATTTTCGACGCCATCGATACCGTGAACCTCTGCCTGACTACTTTTACTCCCATGCTGAAGACCGCCCGGGTACTCAAGGAGAATATGCGGGCCGCAGCGGCCAGAGGCTTTATCAACGCCACCGACTGCGCGGACTATCTGGTCAAAAAAGGGCTGCCCTTCCGGGATGCCTACAAGATTACCGGCACCCTGGTAGGCGTCTGCGTGGATACCGGCAGGACGCTGGAGACCCTGCCCCTTTCCGAGTACAAGGCCCTCTGTGATACCTTTGAGGAGGATGTTTTCGACGCCATCAAACTGGAGACCTGCGCCATGACCCGCAGTGCTCTGGGCGGGCCTGCCCGGGAAAGTGTGAAGGCGCAGATCAGCTGGGCCCGGGATGAGCTGGCGGCTTATTAAGAGGAGGAAGCAGACGTGAAAACGAAAATTTTCATCGACGGCAGCGAGGGAACCACCGGTCTTCGGATCAACGAGCGGTTCCAGGGCCGGGATGACCTGGAGATCCTGGCCATCGACCCCGCCCTGCGGAAGGATTCCGCCGAACGGAGGCGTCTCATCAACGCTTCGGACGTGACCATCCTCTGCCTGCCCGACGCGGCGGCGAAGGAAGCGGTCTCCCTGGTAGAAAACGACCGGGTCCGCATTATCGACACCTCCACTGCCCACCGCACCGAGCCGGGCTGGGCCTACGGGTTTCCGGAACTGGCTCCGGAATTCCGGGATGCTATCCGGAAGGGCAAACGCATCGCCAATCCCGGCTGCCACGCCTCCGGTTTTGTGGCCCTGATCTATCCGCTGGTTCGGGAAGGGATTCTCCCGGCGGATTATCCGGTGTGCAGCTTCTCGCTGACCGGATACAGCGGCGGCGGCAAAAAGATGATTGCTCAGTACGAGAGCGAGGACCGGGGCAAAGAGCTGGACGCCCCCCGGGAGTACGGCCTCAGCCAGCAGCACAAACACCTGAAGGAAATGACAATGGTCACCGGTCTGGCCCGGCAGCCGCTGTTCACCCCCATCGTGTCGGATTATTACAGCGGCATGATCGTCAGCGTCCCGCTGTTCACGGATATGCTCCAAAAAAAGCTTTCCCCGGAGGAGATGCGGGACTTTTTTGCCGGATACTATCAGGAGGAGAAGTTCCTGTGCACCGCTCCCTTCGGCAGCGAGGCAGACAGTTCTGGGTTCCTCAGCGGAAACACCGCTTCCGGTTGGGATGGCATGGAGATTTTCGTTACCGGCAATGAGGAGCGCCTGCTTTTGTCCGCCCGGTTCGATAACCTGGGCAAGGGCGCGTCCGGCGCCGCCGTCCAGTGCCTGAATATCCTGCTGGGATGCGAAGAAGACAAGGGCCTCTGCCTGTAACCTGTACTTGGTACATAGAGAACGAGAAGGAGAAGGAACATGAAACTGGTATCTTTTGACGGATTTCCGTTTGTAGAGGGCGGTGTCACCGCTGCCAAGGGCTTCTCGGCCGCCGGCGTCCACTGCGGTATCCGTGCCAACAAATCAAAAAAAGACCTGGGCCTGCTGCTGGCAGACCATCCCTGCGCCGCTGCTGCCGTTTACACCCAGAATAAGGTAAAAGGCGCGCCGCTGCTGGTGACCAAGGCTCATTTGGCCAACGGGACCGCTCAGGCGGTCATCGTCAACTCCGGTATCGCCAACACCTGCAACGCCGACGGCCTGGAGAAGGCCGAAGGCATGTGCCTCATCGCCTCCGCCGCTTTGGACATCCCGGCTTCAGAGGTGCTGGTGGCCTCCACCGGCGTCATCGGCCAGCCTCTGCCCCTGGAGCCGGTCCAGGGCAGCATCAAGGAGCTGACAGGGGCTCTTGCTCCGGAGAACCACACGGATTTCGCCGACGCTATCATGACCACCGATACCGTCCGTAAGGAGGTCGCCGTGGAGTTTGCTCTGGGCGGGAAGCCTTGCCATATCGGTGGGTGCTGCAAGGGTTCCGGCATGATCATGCCCAACATGGCCACCATGCTCTGCTTCCTGACCACCGACGCGGCCATTGAGCCGGAGCTGCTCCAGGTCGCCCTGAAGCAGGTGGTGGATGAGACCTTCAACATGGTCAGCGTCGACGGCGACACCTCCACCAACGACATGGTCTCCATCCTGGCCTCCGGCGCAGCAGGCAACTCCTGCATCAACTGCCAGAACGGGGATTTTGAAGAGTTTGTCAACGCCCTTTATGTGGTGCTGATGAATCTTTCCCGGAAAATTGCTGGGGATGGCGAAGGCGCGACAAAGCTGCTGGAGTGCCTTGTCACCGGCGCAGAAAGCAAGGAACAGGCCCGCATCGTCGCCAAATCCGTGATCAATTCCTCCCTTTTGAAGGCAGCCATGTTCGGCTCTGACGCCAACTGGGGCCGGGTGCTCTGCGCCATCGGCTATGCCGAAACCGACGTGGACGTGACCCGGGTGGACGTTTCCTTCGCCTCCCAGAACGGGGCTGTGGAGGTCTGCAAAAACGGCGCGGGCGTTGACTTTTCTGAGGAGACTGCGAAAAAGGTCCTGACTCCCGACGAAGTGAAAATTCTCATCAATCTCAATGCCGGGGACGAGACTGCCACGGCTTGGGGCTGTGATCTGACTTACGATTACGTCCGCATCAACGGCGACTACCGCTCCTGACAGGCGGACTGCCGACGGAATACGTATTGGCCCTGATCGGCGGGATCCTCCTGATAGCAGGCGGGTTCCATCTCTACGACCGTTCCGCCGGTCTCCGGAAGCTCCGGGAAAAGCTGGAGCGGCAGTACGGCCTTCCGCCATCCGGAAGCAGCGTTTTCCACCCGCCCGGCCTTGGTGATCACCTCTATGGCCGTCCGGGATTCCCTCGCCACCGGAGACAGCTATTTTGTTACCGAGATCAAGTCCCTGCGCCGGATTCTCCGTCAGGCGGCAGGGGAGACCTACTGCGTCTGCTATGTGGATGAAATCCTCAAGGGGACCAATACCATCGAACGGATCGCCGCGTCCGCCTCGGTGCTCTCCTGCCTGCGGCGGATGGACTGCCTGTGTATCACCGCCTCCCACGATGTGGAGCTGACCTCCCTGCTGGAGGGCCGGTACGAAAACTGGCATTTCTGCGAGATCATCACCCCCGGCGGGGTGGAGTTTGACTATTAGCTGAAGGCGGGCCCTTCCCGGACCCGCAATGCGATAAAGCTGCTGGGAAGGATGGATTTCCCGGCGGAGATCACCGGCGGTGCAGAATGGATGGTGGAGCGGTTTGCCTCCACCGGCGTTTGGGAGCTGCCGCCGGAAACCGGAACAGAAAAGGATGGGGAATAGCATGCAGAACATTTCCAACGTGGTCAAGGCGCAGGTTTTGAACGACGCCCTGCCTTACATTCAGAAATACCATGACAAGATCGTCGTCATCAAGTACGGCGGCAACGCCATGACCAGCGAGGAACTGAAAAACGCCGTCATGAGCGACATCGTCCTCCTCTCCCTGGTGGGGATCAAAGCCGTGCT
>CAJMLQ010000128.1 GCA_905214265.1 uncultured bacterium | reverse complement strand
GAAGGTGACGGGGACAGAGGCGCTCTTCATCCAGAACAGCATGGGACATTTTTTGGCGGTAACGGCGCTTTCCGCCGGGTGCGCCGCCGGGGTTGTCTGGCTTTCCCGGCTTCCGGCAGTGAAGCGGCTGCTTTCCCGGCGGAAAAAGCCGGTTGCGGAGCCAGGGCGGGCCTGGATCGAGGTGGATCTCTCGGCTGTCCGGGAGAACGCGGCGGTTTTGCAGGGGCTGTTGCCAGTTCAATGCCGGCTGATGGCGGTGGTGAAGGCGGACGCCTATGGTCACGGGGCGGGACCTGTCTGCCGGGCGCTGGAACGGGCTGGAGTCCAGGCATTTGCCGTAGCGACAGCGGCGGAGGGCGCGGCTCTTCGGAAGCAGGGCGTTCGGGGGACCATTCTGGTGCTGGGGTGGACATCTCCTGCCGAAGCGGCGGAGGCTTCCCGGAAGGAACTGACTCTGACTGTGGCGGACAGCGCCCACGCCAACGCTCTGGACGGAGTCGGAGTCCCTCTGCGGGTACATCTGGCGCTGGACACTGGGATGCACCGGCTGGGGATTCCCTGGGATGACGACGCCGCCATCCGGGCGGTTTACCGCTGCCGGAATCTGCGGGTCGAGGGGACGTTTTCCCACCTGGGGGTCTGCGACAGCCTGGAGGAGACAGACGCGGACTTTACGCGGGAACAGATCCGGCGCTTTTTCTCCGCCGCCTCCCGGATGGAGCGGATGGGCTGTCCGCCGGGGGAACTGCATCTGCAGAGCAGCTACGGGGTGTTGAACGACCGGGGGCTTCCCTGCGACTATGCTCGGGTGGGAATCGCCCTTTACGGAGCTCTGGGAGGCGGGGAAACCGCAGAACAGCCGGAGAGACTGCGTCCGGTGCTGGCGCTGCGGGCCCGGGTAGCTTTGGTCCGGGAGATAGCGGCCGGTGAAGCGGCTGGCTATGGGCGGGCCTTTCAGGCGGAGCGTCCGACGCGGCTGGCGGTGATCACCATTGGATATGCCGATGGGATTCCCCGGACGCTGCGGGGCGGGCGGGTGCTCATCGGGGGGGAGGCCGCCCCCATTGTGGGGCGGGTCTGCATGGATCAGCTTCTCGCGGATGTGACCGGCCTGTCCCGGGCGGAACCGGGGATGACGGCGACGCTCATCGGCCGGGATGGGGAAGCAGAGATCTCCGCTTCAGAGCTTGCACTGGCTGCGGGGACGATTCCAAACGAACTGCTCAGCCGCCTCGGACCCCGTCTGGGGCGGAAAACCAGTGGCGGATAGCCGCCAACACAGCGGGCAGAAAGAAAGGATGCAGGAGGAAACTGGGATGAGATCGCGGAAGTTGGGAAAATGGGTAGGTGGGATCCTGCTGGGAGTGCTGGCGCTTTGGGCGGGAGCCTTGTCGGTAGATTATATCCGGGTCATCGAATTTTATGAGAAGCCGCTGTTCTGCCTGCCATCAAATGCCGCTTGGAATTCCGGAGATGGGGCCTACACAGGAATGGGATACTCCTTTTGGATAAAGGGGAGCTTCCTTTCAGGGGAAGAAGGCTCCTCCGGCGTTCACTACGCGAAGTTTTCGGTGCTGGGGAAATCGCTGAAGACCATTTACCGGGGCGTTATGGAGTAGCACAGAGATTGTCTTTTTTCTTCAAAACTACGGCAGCGGGCCGGAGCGTATCACACGCTTCAGCCCGCTGCCGCGGCTTTATAGGGGGAATATGTAGCTTTATTCGGAACGGATGGAGGGTTTGCTCCCTTCGATCCGGCGCATGGAACGCCGGTATTCAGCGGGGTCGATCCGCCCCCGTTCCAGCATGTCGCGGAGCACGGAACGCTGGAGCTCCCGTAAAAATTCCCGATTTTCAAAAATGGCGCACCGCTCCATTCCGCGGAGCGGCACAAAGGCAGCATCTGCCTGCTTCATTTGGAAATCCCCCTTTCGCGGCGCTGCTGACAGTATATGCGGAAGGAGGCGGAATCAGCACTTATTCCGGGCGCTTTCGGTGGAGAACGCAGCGAATTCCCTCCCGCTGGGGAAGGGTGAAGCACTGGTTGCAGCTCAGACAACGGGAGGTTACCTGGCCTGCCAGCATCTTGGGGATCAGGTCCGGCTCGCAGATGAGGGGACGGGACATGGCCGCCAAGTCGATGCCGGAACGATCCAGCCGCTCTAGATCCACGGTGCTCCGGATGCCGCCCACCAGAATGATGGGCAGTCCGGACGCTTTGCGGAGCCGGGCGGCACGATCCAGGTAGTAGGCGCGCTCATTGCGGCGGGCGGCAAAGTCGTAGCCGGACAGCTCCGCTGCCTCCACGCCCAGTTCCCGGAAACGGAGGAGACCGGAGAGAAGCTCCTCCTCATAGTCGGCGTCGCCTACGGAAACGTTGGAGTTGAGCTTGACAAAGACGGGGTAATCCGCTCCGCAGCGCTCCTTGATCCCGGCGATGATCTCGGCGCAGAGCCGGAACCGGTTTTCCGGAGAACCGCCGTAGCAGTCGGTGCGGAGATTCATGGACGGGGTGAGAAACTGGCTCAGCAGGTAGTGGTGGGCGGCGTGAACCTGGACGCCGTCAAAGCCGGCCTCTTTGGCGAGGGCAGCGGCTTCGATGAATTGGTCCCGCACCTCGGCGATTTCGCCGAAGGTCATCTCCCGGGCGGGACATCCTTCCAACAGGGTCAAGAGGGAAGGGCCCTTACGGTCCGGAGACATGGCCTTGGCCCCGGCGTGGTTTAACTGGGCGGCGATGACGCCTCCCCGAGCGTGGACTTGCGCTGTCAACTGCTGCAAAGCAGGGAGAAACCGCCGTTCGCAGATCCCGTTTTGCAGGGATCCGGCCTGGCCGGAGGGATGGACGTACATATGGCCGGTGAAAATCAGACCGACCTGGTTTTCTGCCAGGGCGGAGTAGATGGCAAGCTGTGTCTCGCTGACCGTTCCGTCTGGATTTTCTACGTAATCGTGGGTGGCGGAGCGGACAGTGCGGTTTTTCAGGTGGAGGTGGGGGAGTTCGTAAGGTTCAAACATAGCGGTCATGGAGATGACCTCCTTTCTGTACAGAAAGAGGCTGCCGCATCTGCGGCAGCCCCCGGTTTTAAAAAAGCTTCTTATTTGCCCGCGATGGAAACGTCTTCAGCTGCGGCAGTGGGCGCACCGAAAACGGTAAACCCGGACGGAATGCCAAAGGTCAGATCGCTTCCGATCAGGAGGATCTTCTTCAGCAGGCTGAAGAAATTGTCCGCCATGGTGAAGCCCCGGACTGGCCGCCCAAGCTGGCCATTTTCGATGAGAAAACCCGCGCTTTGAAGAGAGAAGTCTCCGGTAACGGCGCTGGCTCCCGCATAGCCGCCGTTGATCTCGGTGATATAGATCCCGCTTCCCACCTGGCGGAGCAGCCCCTCCCGGGAGAGGTCACCGGGTTTCAGGTAGAAGCTGTAGGGCGCGATGGAGACGTTGGAGGCATAACCGGCCTTATAGGCGTTGCCGGTGCTCTTCCGGCCTTCCTTTGCGGCAGTTTTGAGATTGTAAAGCAGGGTTTTCAGCACACCGTCTTCGATGACGTTTTTGGTGCCGGTGGCGACACCTTCGGCATCAAAGGAGGTCTGGACGGTGCTGCCGGGGTAGAAGGGGTCGTCGACAAGGGTCACGCCGGGGGCGGCGATGGCCTCGCCCTCCTTTCCTTTGAGGAGAGAAAGCCCCTTCTGGGCGTTGTCAGAGGAGAAGACGGGACAGAAGATGGAAAGAAGGTCCGCCATCACTTGGGGGTCGAAGACGACGGTGTACTTGCCGCTTTCCACGACTTGGGCGCCGATGGTGCCGACGGAGCGGGTGACGGCGCTGTTCACCAGTTCTTTGCGGCTGATCTGGGAAAGGTCGCCCACCCGATAGTCGTAACCGCTGTATTTCTCGCCGCCGTCCTCCAGGATAGCCTCCACCAGCCCGCACTGAAAGCCGCTGGTATTCTGCAGATCCAGACCGCGGGAGTTAGTCAGACGCACGACAGTGCGGCCGGCAAAGAACTGAGCCTGGGTGCCGTCGCAGACGCGGGAGTCTGCATCATAAGCTTTGCGCTGGCAGTCCAGGACAAAGGGGATCATCTGTTCTGAGGTGGGGAGGGGTGTTTCGTAGGGAGCCGCCTCCTGATAAGAATCCCCGGCGCTGTGGAGAAAGACCTCGTCGGTATTTTCGATGGTCCGGGCGTTTTCCGCAGCCCGGCGGACGATCTCCCGGGCTTGCTCCCCGTCGAGGAGCTCGGTGGCGGCATAGCCCATCTTTCCGTTCACGATGCAGCGGAAGCAGACGCCGCCGCTGACGCTGCTGGAAAAGCTCTCGATTTCCGTCTGGAAGGTGGAGATAGAGACGCTCTCGTCCTCCATATAGTACAGCTCGTAGTCTTGGATGCCCGCCTCGGCGGCGGCAGAGGCTACGGCCTCTTTAAACGATGCATAGTTCATGGTGATGCACTCCTTTCCCGCCAATCAGCGGCCACCCACGGTGATGGACGACACCCGGATCAGCGGCTGGCCCACGTCGGTGGGAATGGAACCGCTGAGAGAGCCGCACATGCCCTGGCCGGTGGCCAGATTCTGGCCGACCATATCGATGTCCATGAGGATCTCACTGCCCTTGCCGATGAGGCTGGCACCCCGGACCGGCTCGCAGATCTGACCGTTCCGGACGAGATACCCCTCGGTGACAGCAAAGTTGAACTCGCCGGTGACGGGGTTGACGGAGCCGCCGCCCATCTGCCGGCAGTAGAGGCCGTTATCGATGGAGCGGATAATATCCTCATTTTTGTCCGGGCCGTTGGCGATGAAGGTGTTGGTCATACGGGAGGTCGGTTCGTAGGTATAATTCTGCCGTCGGGCGCTGCCGGTGGAGGGCATCCCCATCCGCTTGCCGTTAAGACGGTCGATGAGGTAGCTCTTGAGGATACCGTTTTCGATGAGGACGTTGCGCTGGGCGGGATGTCCTTCATCGTCGATGTTGATGGAACCCCAGGCGCCGGGAATGGTGCCGTCATCGATAGCGGTAACCTTGGAATTTGCGATCTGGGCCCCTAGCTTTTCAGCGAACTGGCTGCGACCCTTGGCAACGGAAGTGGCCTCCAGGGAATGGCCACAGGCCTCGTGGAAGATGACGCCGCCGAAACCATTTTCAATGGCTACGGTCATTTTTCCGGCGGGGCAGTAGCCTGCGGAGAGCATGGTCACGGCCTGACGGGCGGCTTCCCGGCCTACAACGGAGGGGTCGATGGTGTCAAACATCTCCAGGCCCATGCGGCGTCCGGGGCTCTGGATCCCGGACTGGTTTTCGCCATTTTTGCTGGCGACGGCATTGACAATGAGGCGGGTGCGGATCTGGCGGTCCTCGGTGAAAAGACCGTCAGAGTTGGCAATGAGGATATTGTGATCCACGTCCAAAAGGGTGGATTGGACCTGGGAGATGTCCTCGTGATAGTCCTTGGCGGCGGCATAGGCAGTGCGGATGATATCGGCCTTTACTGCATTTTTCACGGTACCGGGGACCACCTTAATGGGGTGGATGTCGCCGAAGATCCGCTCCGTGAGGGCAATCTCCCGCTGAGAGGAGCCGCTGGCGATAGCAAAGGCGGCGTTTTCGGCACATTTGAGCAGTCCGGCCAGGGAGAGGTCACTGGTAGAGGCGTAGGCGCTTTTGAGGCCCTTGCAGACCCGGACGCCAGCGCCGCTTAGGAAGTTATCGGTGATGGTTTCGATTTTGCCGTCGATCATCACCATGGAGTTGGTTTTGGAGTGTTCGGCGTAGATCTCGGCAAAGTCCGCGCCGGTAGAGACCGCCTTCTCCAGGACCTGCCGGAGGGTGTCTCGAGAGAGAATCGGGGACATGGAAATCCTTCCTTTCCGAATCCGACAAAGTGATGCCGGATGAAGTAACACCATTACAGTATACACTTTTATTATAACGGATTTTGTCGATTTTTACAAGCAAATCAGGAGTTTTTTTACAATTCCGACAGAATCCCGCCACAAATAGCAAACGGCGGACCGGCCTATCAGCCATCCGCCGCGGTTTTGTTTTGTGATGGTTGGTCCGGAGTTTCCGGGACATATTCCGGCAGGCCGCTGGGGCAGCGAAACGATGGGACAGTCAGATGCGGTAGAGGAGGTCAGTGTAGGTTGGGATGGGCCAATCTTCGGCGGAAATCAGCCGCTCCATGGCATCGGCCTCCTGGCGGAGCTCTTTCATGACCGCCCGGACCTCGTCACGGTGCATCTCGGCGTTTTCTAAGAGAGTTTGGGCACTTTCACAGCGTACCAGCGCCTTTTCCAGCTTGCCGGTGGAAGTGTCTACCGCAGTGATCAGGTCGGACAGCCGAGCTGTCAGCCGGAAAATGCTGTCATTTTTAATGCCCACAGAAGAAAGCTGGCTGTAGGCAGCGGCCATTTTTCCGGCGAACTCCGTGGCGGCGGGGAGGATCTGCCGTCGGGCCATTTCTGCCATGGCCGCGCCTTCGATGTTGACCACCTTGCAGTAATTTTCCAGCATGATCTCATAGCGGGATTCGCATTCGGTCCGGGACATGACACCGTGGCGTTCCATGAGAGCCAGGTTCTTTTCGGCGACGGTGGCTTGGACGGCCTCCACGGTGTTGTTGAGGTTCGGGAGTCCGCGGCGTGCGGCCTCCGCGACCCACTCATCGGTGTAGTTGTTGCCGTTGAAGACGATGCGGCCGTGTTTTTCCACAGTGTCCTTGACGATGCGCTGGATCTCCGCGTCAAAGTCGGAGCAGTTCTCCAGCCGGTCGGCGAACTCTCCCAGGGCGTCGGCCACGATGGTGTTCAGGACGTAACTGGATACGGCCACCGATGCCGAGGAACCCACCATACGGAATTCAAATTTGTTGCCGGTGAAGGCGAAGGGCGAGGTGCGATTCCGGTCGGAGCCATCCTTGGGCAGCTTGGGGAGGGTTGCCACGCCGGTCTCCAGGAGGCAGGAGGGGGTCTCGGAGACAGTGTCGCCGTGGGCGATATGTTCCAGGACGCTCCAGAGCTGATCGCCCAGGAAGATGGAGATGATGCCGGGAGGGGCCTCGTGGCCGCCCAGGCGGAAGTCGTTGCCCGCGGCGGCGGCGCTCATCCGCAGCAGATCGGCATAGTTGTCCACGCCGGTGATGACGGCGGAAAGAAAGACCAGAAACTGAAGGTTTTCGTAGGGGGTTTTGCCCGGGTCCAGAAGGTTTTGGCCGTCGTTGGTGGACAGAGACCAGTTGTTGTGCTTGCCGGAACCGTTGACCCCCTCAAAGGGTTTTTCGTGAAGCAGGCAGGCCAGGCCGTTTTTCTTGGCGACCTCCCGCATCACCTCCATGATGAGCTGGTTGTGGTCGCAGGCTACATTGACCGCTTCAAAAACCGGAGCCAGCTCATGCTGAGCCGGGGCGGCCTCGTTGTGTTCGGTTTTGGCGGGGACGCCCAGCTCCCAGAGCGCCTCGTCCAAATCCCGCATGAACTGCCGTACCCGCAGGCGGATCCGGCCGCAGTAGTGGTCCTCCATCTCCTGGCCCTTTGGGGGCTTGGCGCCGAAAAGAGTCCGGCCGCAGAGCTTCAGGTCCAGGCGCTGCTCGTACTTTTCCCGGTCGATGAGGAAGTATTCCTGCTCCGCGCCCACGGTGGGGCTGACCCGGGTGGCGGTCTTGTTGCCGAAGGCCCGGAGGACCCGCAGGGCCTCTCGATTCACCGCCTGGTTGGAGCGGAGGAGGGGGGTCTTGGTGTCCAGGGCCTCGCCGGTGTAGGAGTAAAAGGCGGTGGGAATATAGAGGGTGCCCTCCCGGACAAAGGCGGGGGAGGTGCAGTCCCAGGAGGTGTAGCCCCGGGCTTCAAAGGTGCTCCGGAGGCCGCCGTTAGGGAAGGAGGAAGCGTCCGGTTCGCCGACGATGAGCTCCTTGCCGGAGAATTCCAGAATCCCCCGGCCGTCCTTGGTGGGGGCCAGGAAGGAATCGTGCTTGCCTGCAGTGAAGGTGGTCATGGGCTGGAACCAGTGGGTGAAATGGCTGGCGCCCTGTTCCACGGCCCAGTCCTTCATGGCCGACGCGACGACCTCGGCCACGGCGGGCTCTAAGGGTTCGCCCTCGTCGATGGACCGGCGGAGGGACTGGTAAGTGCTTTTGGAGAGCTTCTCCCGCATGATGGTATCGTGAAAGACATTCCGTCCGAATTTGGAAAAATCGTATCCCATTATAGGGCCTCCTTGCAAAAATTTACGCCGGCTGCCAGGCCCGGCGCGGAGGGTCACAGCAGGGTGATGGCGTCGGCGGCGCAGGCATCGGCGGTCTCCTCGTCCCAGATAGACGCCTGGACCTCGCCGATGTGGGCTTTGTGGAGCAGGACCATGCAGAGCCGGGACTGGCCGATGCCGCCGCCGATGGTCAGGGGGAGATCCCCGTTTAGGAGCATCTGGTGATAGGGCAGCTCCGCACGCTCCGGGCAGCCTGCCAGTGCCAGCTGGCGGCGCAGGGATTCCTCGTTTACGCGGATACCCAT